>NZ_JAAKYA010000033.1:0-5961 GCF_011044775.1 Limisphaera ngatamarikiensis
GTGGCAAGCGCGCTGGTGGCGGGCCGTGGTGGCGGAAGCGGCGGTGCCCTCCGGCTAAACTGGAGCCACGGCCCAAACCCCGCACGCGCGACGACCGCCCCTGGCGGCCAGGGCGGAGCATGCCCGCATCTGGGAAAAAACCACCCTGGCACGGCCCTGCGGCCCTTCCGGCGCCCGGACGACCCCTCCCCGATGGGCCCCAGAGCCCTCCCAGATCTCGTTTAGAGACTCCTCCGATTCGAAAACATCGTTTCGCACCCCGCCCCAACGGCTGGCTAAGGATTCAGGCGGCCCAGGACCAGCCGAAAAAGTTGTTGACACCCCTGGATCAAGCGGCCACACTATAAGTATGAGTGCTCGCGTTGTCCCTAAACTGTTGTTGGACCTAAACCATCGGGAAACGCGCATTGCGCTCGTCGCAATTGCAGCGTTGGTCTTCTGCATGGGCCAGCAACCCGCTCAAGGAATCGAGGGCCTCACACTCCAGGTCCAGGGCACCAATGTCGTTCTGTCCTGGCCCAGCACCGAAAATGAGACCTTCATTGTTCGGTACCGGGCACGTCTGGACGAAGCACATCCTTGGACGATCCTCACGAATAATTATCCCGCTGCGTTGGGTACCAATCGTACCGTATTCACGCATGTGGGCGTGGTCGAGTACGGTCAGACCGGAGCCGGCGGAGCTGGCGGCGACCAGCCTTTCCCGCCCCATGGAGCATCGGCAAATCAGAACGAGTACGAAACTTTCCGAGGCGATGATCCATCGGTGCCACCCCTTCCCTGGGATCCCCGCTGGCTCAAGGATCCATCGGATGGATCCAATGGCCCGTTAACCGAAGGCGCTAACGGCGAGGTGCCGTTGGGCGCCATTGGCTTTTACCAGGTGGTCCGCCAGGGAGTGCACTTCATTGGTCTGACCAACGGGATGCTGTTGAGCGGTGTGGTAGGCCTGCCCATTGAAGTCGGGTATCCGGAGGGCGAGCTTCTGCATGTGACCATCATGATTGATGATTACGGCACTGAAGCTGCCAGGATGCTAACGCCACCATTTCCGAATCCGCTGCATTTTGTTCTCGATACCCGCCTGTTGAGCAATGGTGTTCATACACTTCAAGCCGAGGCAACCTGGATGGTGGACCCGTCCAATGCGGATCCTGCTGCGCTGGTGCACATCGCCAGCCCGGTGGTGGAGATTGAGGTGTTTAACGAGATTTCGTTCCCGAACTGGTCCTTTCATTTTGGCGAGCTCTACGATTCAATGTTGATCAATGCGGTCTCGGCGCATCCGGTTGTGGACTGGGAAATTGCCATTTTTGACAGCCAGAACCGCTATGTCGGCAGTTTCTTTGGGCGCACAACCAACGGACAGATTCGAGCAGTGTGGAACCTCATTGATCCTTTCGGAGTACGGCGCACTGATCCTTGGTTTGACGCGGACATATACACATGGTGGGATGGGGGAGAGGCGGCGGCGCGCGCTCCCGGCTCCAAGGCCGAGGCTCGGATGATTTACGGTTCGCGCTCTGGCGATGGAGTGAGCCAGGAGTCCGGTGGTGGTGCCGCGACGACCACGCCCAAGAAGTTTTTGAGTTCCGACCGTTGGACCGGCCCGGGAAACTGGGTGGTGGTCAACCAACAAGCCTGGAATCACCTCATTGATCACGAATTGCTGGACCAGATGACCGACAACTTTGTGCTGGCGGCAGAAACCCGCGGGTATGTGGTTCGTCCGGACCATCCAACGGGAGAGGCATATCGGCTGCGAACCTCGCCTTTGGACACGGAGATCAACGATTGGTTGAAACTCCGTCTAGCCCTGATTCATCCTACATCAAGGAACTTCTACTACTTTGGCCATGGCGGCCGGGATCAGATTGGATATGGCACAAACGATTTGACGCGCATTACCACCGCGCAGCTTTACAGGGCCCTGGCGACGGGCAACCCACTCTCTACCAACCGCCATGCGTACCGGTTTGTGTTCCTGGACGGTTGCGAGACGGCCAAGGGCGATCTGCCGCTTGCGTTTGGCATCCCAAAGAAGACCATGACGCTGGAGGATTTTGCTGACGACGGGCGGCGCCCGTGTGCGTTCATGGGCTGGACGGCAACCAAGTGGATGGGCATCCTCAATCGCGTCTGGTATGATCACATCAATTGGGTGACGTGGTTTGAATACGAGTGGGTGGTCAGGGGCAAAGGTCTGCGTACTGCTGCCAAGGACGCAGCCGGGTACGCCGGAGCAAGTGGAATTAACCTTAGCAACCTTAAGATTTACGGGTACGATCAACTGGGCTACAATGAATTCAACAATGCACCTTGAGGATGAAGTATGCCGGACTGGATTCATGTGACTGTAGAGTATTCAAACGCCGTTCTGGTGGCGTTGTTGCCGATCTTTTCGGACTTTGCCAAGAAGCTGGATCTGCCTATTCCCACACCGATCACAAGTGAGCATGTGCAGCGCTTTGTCACAGGTGGCCCGGTTATCCCAGGGTACCCGATTGATGTGCGGGGCTACCTGATCCTGACGAACGGGTGGCGATTCTGGTATTCTTTGGGGCATGTGGACTCCTTCGAGGCGCCTCGGAACTACTTTACAGAGCAGGACCCGGATCGCGTTGCGGAGTATGTAGGCTCACTGAACATGACTCGGCGCGAGGCGGTTGCCCTGGCCCGCGAAATGCTAAAGCGGATGGGCTATGCCGAGAAGCTGCCACAGACCTCCAAACGCCCGACCAAATTCGATGGACCTTTCAAATGGCGCGGGCAAACGCTGCCGTACTATCGCATAGAGTGGGAGTGGAATACGGGTACTCAGTTTCACTACGTTGAGTTCAATATTGATGCACAGAAAAAACAAGTGACGAAATTTGCCTGTGCTTCAACGAATCTCTGTGCCAAGCCTCCTGAGATTGGTGTCAAGCCCGAGCTAAGATCGGAATACCTAAAACGTGTCAGGGAAGGAAAGCAGATTTACCAGCGTGATCCGCCGCCCGAAAGGCTCCCGCCGCCCTGAATTACCGGCGCAAAGGGATGCTTTGGTTAGCAGGTTGGAAGACTGTTGACAAACTAGCATCGACATTTGAGATGAATGGTGTTGGCATTCGTTGACAGGAGTGCAAGGGAAACCTCAAGGTCAACCTGAATTCGTCGCAGTCCTCAACCTCAATGCCACCGTCCTACCGCATCATCCACTCCCAGTCGTGAAGCGCCTGGGGGACGCGCTCATGAAAAAACTCTCTCCTCTTCGAGGAGTAGTCGCAATCCGCAACCAGCGGGCACGGAGGATCGTGACCCTCCCGGTCTATCGCCGAATTGAAGGCGCCCTGAAGCCCCCGCCAAGAGGGGAAGGACCACGCCCTCGGCGTCCGGAAGGAATGCTCCTGCAACGCTTGTGGTGATGACAAACTGGTTGGGCCCCCAAACCCGCGTTTTGCACCGCGAAAAGCCGCGAGAGGGCCTCCTGGCCAGTTAACCGCCTTGCCTCTTCCGGTTCCGCCGTTCTCCGTGCTTAACCTCTGTGTCCTGTGTGTCCCTTTGGTTTATTGCCTGTGATCCTCTGTGGTCAGGGCGTATGGGTTCGGGGCGTGGAGGGACCAGCGGTCAAGCCCGTTGCCAGCTCGGCCAAAGGATCCCGTAAGCGAGCGGAGGAAATCTTCGGGTGGATGCAGACCGTTGGGGCATGCGGCGGAGTCGCCATGCGCGGCGATAACGAGCCCGAGCGTGGGGCTACATTGTCCTTGGTGGCGGGAATCGGCTGCCGATGGCGTGGCTGAGCCTGAAAGGAAAGGGTGAGGCGTGCTCAACGGGCTGCCGCCTGCCCGGCCGGCGCGGCGGCGCTGGTGCGTCCGGCGAAAGCCGCGGTGGCGACGGCGGCAGCGGTTTGAAATCGGCACCCGCGCACATGTGGCGGTGAGAAACACATGGGCAAGGCGAAGCCGGCCCACAGATAGCGCCTTGTTCAACAGCCTGTTAAAGTAAGGTAATTCCTAACCACTTCGGACCAGGATTGGGTTAATGGTGGTGATCGAGACCTGCTTCATAAGCTGTAAAACAAGGGGAAAAAGGTCTTGATCACGGTGATTGAATCGGAACGAAACTTCGCCCAGGTAGAGGTGGAAAAATTTGCGGGGTACACCACGGTACGGATAGAGCCAATGTTTCGCATAACTCCAGAAGCCCTCGATCCCGTTGATGTGCGCCCGCCCCTTGGGGCGTCCGCCTTCCTTGCGCACCACGATGTGATCACCACGGACGGCCAGCGACGCATAAGCACGCCAGTCGTCCGTATAGTACAGGCTGCCAGGCCGCGTGTGCGCAAGGACCAGACCGATGATCTGAGCTCCACGGCGGCCCTGGACCGGGAAGACTCGGACCTGGCCATTGCGCTGGAGAATGCCCAAGACGATGAGCTTGCCGGCAGCACCCCAGCCTCGCTTCCCCGGCCTCTTTGCGCCCAACGTCGTCTCATCGCATTCTACGGCTCCATAAAACGGCTCCCGGCATTGCTCCTGGTAGGCAAGCACCGCACGGATGAGCCGGAAAAAGCGCTCGATGGCCGGCGGCGACGCCAAGCCCCGAAAGCGAATCCGATAGCTGGGCACGCCAGGAACGAAATACTCGAGCAGCTTGCGCTTCGTGGCAGCTGGCAGACGGCTGGCTTCCCACACCGTCGTCCAAGTATAGCGCCGGCCACAGCGGCAGCACTTAAAACGCCCGTCCCCGAGTCTCCAGGCTCGAGTATACCCGCATCCCCTGCACCGTCTCATATACAGACCAGATTACAAAATCTGGTCCGATTTGTTTAGGAATCACCTAAAGTAAATGGGCGGAAACAGGCGGATACGGAGCGCCTTTGCGAGTGCTCAGGGCTGTCGTCAACAGGGCCGGCACAATGGAACCTAGGGCAGCTGGAGGAATGGTGGTCTACGGAGCGGAGGACCTGTATATTGACCTGTGACGATGAAACCGGGGCATCTTTGGACAGTTAGCATCATATCCATCCTGGTGACGTCTGTATGCGAGGGGATGGAAGCCAACCGCCCGCCTCGGTTGGTCCCCACCAACAACATTGAGGCGGCGCGCTCGAAGTACCCGCTAAGCGATGTTCATCGCCTGGCTCCGAACACACTTGAGTTCGAGGAATGGGCCCTGAGCTTCATGCTCGCCAAAGCCAATGAAGTCCGCGAAAAATGGAAGCTGGGCATCCCCCGACCGCTGACTGTTCATGATGTCTATTTTACGCCTAAAGCGACTGCTTTTGGTATTGATGGGAGCATCGGAACCAGAGATGGCTGTTACAGCTGGTCGTTTTCGCGTCACCACTTCGATCTTTTTACCAACCGCGATCCTTCCGGTACAATGATAAAGAATCGTTACGGTTGGCAAAAATCCCAAGCAAGATTACGGCCGAAGAGGCCATCGCCAGTGCGCGCGAGAAACTTCATGCGCTGGGGCTTACCGAAGAGCAGCTCAACCTTCGCGAGCCTCCGATCCTCCGGAGGTATCTCTTCGAAGATTACCCCAAACCTTGGCCATCGCCTGAGGTATTGCACCGGCGGGTGAAGATTTTTTGGGGTTCGGCGTTGAATATCGTCGCGCGCCGTGCCTCAATGAAGCATGCCGACCGTCACCAAACGCTCGCCCAGGATCCGCTTCGAGTTTGTTGCCGCTCAAAAGCAGTCCACCCCGGGCGGCCTGCCCGCCCTG
This sequence comes from Limisphaera ngatamarikiensis, assembly GCF_011044775.1. Classification (NCBI taxonomy): domain Bacteria; kingdom Pseudomonadati; phylum Verrucomicrobiota; class Verrucomicrobiia; order Limisphaerales; family Limisphaeraceae; genus Limisphaera; species Limisphaera ngatamarikiensis. The sequence goes on from NZ_JAAKYA010000033.1 coordinate 5,713, forward strand.
GAAGCGCTGGCCCAGCAGTTTGACCTCTGGCAAAAAATCCGCGCCCTGCCCGGACTGGACCCGCGCACCCGCACCTCCCACGGCTACAGCCCCGAACTGATCGTGGCCCAACTGCTCTACTGCTTCTGCTCGGGCGGGGCCAGCCTGGCCGACGCCGAACGGCTCAACGACGAGCCCCTGGTGCGCCAGTTGGCCCGCGTCAAAAAGTTCGCCGACCAGACCCAGCTGGGGCAATGGCTGCGCCAACAA
>NZ_JAAKYA010000033.1:6173-6711 GCF_011044775.1 Limisphaera ngatamarikiensis
TTTCGAGGGGGCCTAGATCAACGACGAGGGCCAACGGGCGCTTTCCTGGCAGACGTTCTGGTTCGGCCCGTTTTTGGTCGGCGGTGAACTGGGTTCGCCCGGCGAGGTGAGCCGCGCGTTGCCGGCGATGCTGCAAACGCTCCGGCCGCTCTGGCGGGATTGCCCCTGCGATTTCCTGGCCGACAGCCGCTCCAGCGGTGCCGAGCATCTGCAAGCCATCGAGCAGGCCGGCTTCACGCATGGGAGCGTCAGCTACAACCAATGGACCACCGGGCCGGAACGCACCGCCGCCGCGCTGCCCCGGAGCGCCTGGAGTCCGGCCACGCAGACGCGCTGGCGCGACGGGGTGGAAGTGACCGAGCAGTACGCCGGCATCCGGCACACCGTGGCCGGCAGCGACTTCACTTTCCCTCTGGCGGTGGCCCGGTGGAAGAAGGACGACCAGATGTTCTGGCGTTACGCCTTCGTGGCGCACGACCCGCGCCGGACCGACGCGGGGGCGGTGATGGCGCGGCATCGGTTGAAAGGCGCCAGGGAA
>NZ_JAAKYA010000034.1 GCF_011044775.1 Limisphaera ngatamarikiensis
GCACCAGCCGGTTCTCAGCATCCCAACTGTACATCCACCGACCGTCCCGGACAAGATTCCCGTCCAGGTCGTGGACGAACAGCTCCGGCGTCTGCACCACCACCGCCGTCCGCACCTCGCCCCGCAGCCGGTCCGTATCGGCGCGGACGACGCCAAGCTCCGTTAGCAGGACCTGTTCGACCAGAGAAACGCTAACGGATTAGACCTGAGAAACGCAAAGGTCAGCAACCCTCACCACGGAAAAGGACATAACGCTTTGTTGGTGTGGTCGGAAACGCCTTTCCACTCACTCACGCGGCGCGTCTTTCCATCATACCAGATCTAAGGCGCAGACGCCAACTTGCTCACTCCGTTGTGTCCGAGGACCGTGCCTAACACCTTCATTGTTGTTGAGACAACACATAGTCGCTGTGCATCAAGGTCTAGCACTGCCACCTTTCAACCACAAGCGCGTACGCTCTGCACTCGCCAAAGCTTCGCGGTCACAGAAAGGACGGGCGCCCTCACCTGACGCGAGACGCTGCCGGCACATTGAGCGCCATGTCGGCACACAAACCGCTGAAAGACCGCCTCCCATGTGGAAGGAATGCATACGTATCAACGACTGGCCTGACAGGCGCGAACCGCGTTCTTACGCGTGTA
>NZ_JAAKYA010000035.1 GCF_011044775.1 Limisphaera ngatamarikiensis
AGCCTTTGCGGCTGACGGGCGCTGCGGCGGGTTCGAATCCGTTCCGGTTCAGCACGAAGCGGACGGAGGACGGCACGGGCCTGGTGCTGTACGAGTATCGGCCCTACAGTCCCGCCCTGGGAAGGTGGTTGAGCAGGGATCCGATTGCGGAGTCAATGGTCGGTACTCTTGGCGTGCACGGACACCAACGTGGAAAGAGTGTCATCCTACTTGCACGGTTGGTTAGTTCGGCGATCAGAGAGCTCCAATACTCTACCGAGCTTTTGAACGAATTCCACATGTGCCGGAACAGGCCTGTAGATCGTTTCGACATCCTTGGGCTTGGGAATGAGTGGTATAGCCGCGGAAGGTGCTGTAATTCGTCACAGGGGGAGGAGTGGGCGCTGGTTTCAGAAGGGGAGGGAGAAACAGCCAAGTGTTATTGGAAGAAGCTGGAACCGGGCGAATGCATCGGCGGGTTATTCAGCGACAAGGATTGCGAGGGAATGACATGCGGTGGTGGCTTTTACGTTGTAAAGCCTTATGACCTGACGGGCTACTGTAAAACGCCCGGGTGCGATCGATGGCCGTATACCCACCGCCGCTGGACGCCGGAGCCGGACCATGGAAACCCCGGAGCAGAAGGCCCACGAGACCGCTGCCGTAACATAGATCCTACACCGCCAGGCTATAAATACGGGCCGCGTCGGCAATGCTGTGATAAGCCATGAACTCCGTGCTGGTTATCGTTGTACTGCTGCTGGTTGGCCTACTCGGCGGATTGGCTGCAGCTTCATTCTGGATAGCACGGCGTGTGGGGCGAAAAACGGCCATTATTGTTGCGTTGGCTCTTATGGGAACCATAGTGCTGGGTTTATGGTACAGCGTGTATCCACTGGTTGACGTTCTAGCGTGGTATGAGGACTCGGATATGGAGGCCGCACTTGTTGGGGAATCTAAAGACCGTTGGGAGGGGTGGTGGATCAGTCTGCGTTGGCGCTGGAAGGGAAATTACTGGATGGAATATCTTGTGGACCTTGAATGCAACAGATGGAAAGAGGTAGCCCTGGTGCGAGACGGAATGCACCTAGTTGTCAAAAGGAAAGGAGTGCCAGCCGCGATTATAGATCTCGACAGTGGACGGTGTACCAATCTGCTTTACAGGAGTGTTGATAGCAGCCCTTATCGAGTTAATCTCACTAGTGACGTCCTCTGTAGGACCCGATTGATTGATGAACGTTATAGTATGTGGTCGGAGGTTTTGGGCCGGGCTCTGGAGCGTGAGTAGTTGGTCTTTTCAGAGGCCGCATGGAAGTCCATCGTGCACTTCAGCATGATACTGTGGGACAAGT
>NZ_JAAKYA010000036.1 GCF_011044775.1 Limisphaera ngatamarikiensis
GCCAGCCTGGTGGCCAATCGGAGGTTCTACGCCATTGCGGCGCTGGCCTACAACCTGATGAAAGCCGTGCAGATGCTTTGCCTGCCCGACGAGTGCCAGGGCTGGACCGTGCCCGCATCTTGGAAAAAACCACCCTGGCACGGCCCTGCGGCCCTTCCGGCGCCCGGGCGACCCCTCCCAGATCGGCCACAGAGGCCTCCCCGATGGGCCCCAGAGCCCTCCCAGATCACGTTCAGAGACTCCTCCGATTCGAAAACACCCTTTGACACGCCGCACCTACTGCTGGCTAAGGATTCAGGAGTGGCTTTGCGTGGATGCTTTCGCGCTTGGCGACGAGGGCTCGGACTTTGGAAACTCGTGGTCGCAGCCCGGTGGGGGATTGGCAGCGCGGGGAATCCGGGCCGAACCGGGCCGACCCAACATGCAACCTTGTTGGCAAAGACTCAGACAGCTGGCGGAAGCGGAGGTGGAGGCCACGCTGGAAGCGTTGCCCGAGCCGCTGCGGGCCCGGGCGCGGGAAGTGCCGGTCACGTTCGAGCGCCGGCCCGGCAGGGAACTCCGGGAGGAGGGTTACGCGCCGGATACCCTGGGCATGTTCACCGGTGCACCGTACGGCGAGGAGGGACTTGTGCCGTTGCCGCCGCAGATTTTGTTGTTCCTGCTCAATCTCTGGGAATTTGCCGGCGGTGACGAGGAGGCCTTTCGCGAGGAGGTCCGAACCACGTACCTGCACGAACTGGGGCATTACCTTGGCTTGAGCGAGGACGAGCTGACCGAGCGCGGCCTGGAATGACCGGGCGTGGGTGGTTGGGGGAGTTTGGCTCGAACGTTTTTCCGATCTGCCGCCCGGGCGGATGTGAGTTAGATTCGGTTTTGTGAACGCCGGGTTGGGATGGATCGCGAGGGCACGGGCAGACATCTGCGCGGGTGCGATGGGAATCCTCTGCCTTTTGCCGTGCGGGGTTTTGGTCGCCGCGGCCGGTCCGGGGCCCGTGGCCATCAGCAATGAGGTTTTGACCGTGCAGTGGGATCCGACCGCCGGATGCATCATGCTGGCGCGGCAACCGGAGGGCGGGGAGTTTTTGCGGGTGCGGCCGGGTGGCCCGGCGGTCGTGGGCGTCGAACGCAGGGAAGTACAGGATGCGGATCTGGGCCGGGGCCAGGCGTTGGAGCTGCGCCAGGCCGGGGGCGGCCGGTTTCGGCTCGAGCTTTATCCCGGCCACGCTTTTGTGTTTGGTCGGGTCACATATCCGTCTTCGATGTTTGAGGACGGGTGGCTGCGGCGGTGGGAGCTTTGGGAGGGGACGGTTTCTGTGGCCACCGATCCCGGGGCATGGCGTGTGCTCGGGACCGGGGGGTTGGCGTCTCCGGATCGGAGTGCGGGTTCGTACGTGTGGCTGGCGGTGGCGCGGCCGCAGTCGCGGTCCGGCCTGGTGCTGGGATGGATCACGCAGGACCGGGGCAGCGGGGTATGGTTTCCGTCGCAGACGACCAGCGGCATCGAGGTTCGTGCCCGACTCGATTATGGTCGGGTTCAACTCGACCCGGGCGTGGAGGTCCGGTCGGAAACCTGGGCTGCGGGCTGGTTCGAGGACGCGCGGCTCGGTCTGGAACAGTGGGCCGACCTTGTGGCGCTGCGGTACCGGATCCGGTTACCGTCCCAACCTTCGGGCTATTGCACGTGGTATTCGAGACCCCACGGCGGTGCGTCGGACGAGGTGCACCTGAAGCAACTGGCCGAACTGGCCGCCCGTGAACTGGCTCCGTTCGGTTTCCAGGTGGTTCAGATTGACGACCGGTGGCAGGCCGGCTTTTCCACCAACGGGCCCCGCCGCAATTTCACCACCCACGATCCCCGGGGGCCTTATCCGTCGGGCATGAAAGCGGCCGCCGACCACCTGCGCAGTCTGGGGCTTGTGCCCGGGCTCTGGTTCATGCCCTTTGCGGGTACGTGGTATGATCCCTGGTTTGCGCCGCACCAGGACTGGTTCGTGCGCCGTGAAGACGGTTCGCCCTATGAAACCGTTTGGGGCGGGACCTGCCTGGACCTGACCCATCCCGGGGCGCGCGACCATGTCGAGGCGGTCACGCGCCGCATTGTGCACGAGTGGGGGTTCCGATACCTCAAACTGGACGGGCTGTGGACCGGCAGCGCCACCCGCCAGCAATACATCAACAGCGGGTACAAGGAGGATTTCATGGGAGACGCGCGGTTCCATGACCCGCGCCGATCGAATCTCGAGGTGCTGCGGGACGGACTCAAGCTGGTCCGTGCCGCCGCCGGTCCGGACGTATTCCTGCTGGGCTGCAATGCGGCCCAAAACATGCGGGCCTATGCGGCGGCCATCGGTTGCGTGGATGCCATGCGAGTGGGACCGGACAACGGCCCCGAATGGGACCGGCTGATCCGCGGTCCGCTGTTCAGCTCGCGCCAGTACTTTCTCAACGGCCGCGTCTGGTACAACGACCCCGACCCGGTGTACGTGCGGTCGGCGGTGCCTCTCGAACAGGCGCGTCTGATCTGTTCCTGGGTCAACCTCAGCGGCAACCTGTGGATGAACAGTGACTGGCTGCCGGACCTGCCTCCGGAAAGACTCGACATCCTCAAGCGCACCCTGCCGCCCCACGGACATCTTGCCCGGCCTGTGGACCTGTTCGAGCGCGAACCTGCACGCATCTGGGTGGTCCGGGAAAATTCGGCGGGCACCGGGCGCGTGGTTGTGGGCCTGTTCAACTGGGACGCCGAGCCCTGGAAAGCCGATGTTCCACTGGCCGGGCTCGGGCTGGATCCGACGCGACCCTGGGAAACGTATGAATTTTGGGAAGACCGCCCGGGCGGTCGGGTGCAAACCCGGTTGCAGTGGGAAGTTCCGGCCCGGGCGTGTCGTGTACTGATGTTTCGCCCGGCTGCAGATCATCCCCAGGTGCTCAGCACTTCCCGGCACGTGACCCAGGGCTTGGTGGACGTGCAGGGTGAAACCTGGGAGCAAAGCAGCCGCAGCCTTTCGGGTCGGAGCGCCATCGTTCGTGGGGACCCCTACGAACTGCGCATTGTGCTGCCGGAAACCACTTCCTTCACCGACCTGCCGCGCGTGGAGATCGTTCTCGTCACGGCCTCGGGTGAGACTTTCCCGGTGACACCGGAACCGGTCCGGCGCGAGGGCCGTCTCCTGCGGGTGCGGTGGCGTCCCGATCAGGGAGGGACCGTTCGCTGGCGCGTGCAGTGGCCGTGATCCGGCAGGGCCGGGCCACGGCCCGCACACCGTTTCCTTCGAAACCCGCGCCCGGGTGTTGCGCTGAACGGAACGGTCAGGTCAGACGCCACGGCGCCCGCAGCTCCCGCGAAAGCAGTCGGCTGGCCTGCGGATCGCCCAGGATGATCTCCTTGTTGGGGTCCCAGCGGATCTTTCGACCCAGCAGTAACGCGATCAGCCCGAGATGGCCGGGGATGGCCGAACGATGCGCCACTTCGACCGGTGTGATCGTGGGTTTCCGGGATTTGACGCAGTCCAGGAAGTTTCGGAAGTGTCCCGGGGACTCGTAGAGCTTGACCTTCCGGAGGTCGTCGGGCAGGGAGCGGCGTTCGTTCCACTCGGGGTTGGACGACTCAAAGGCGTTGCCGCGGTTGACCCACACCCAACCGTCGGTTCCGATCCATTTGGTGCCGCTGCGGATGTCCTCGTGGCCCCCGGCGATCACGACCTCGATGCCTCCCGGATACCTGGCGGTGAGACGGTATCGGGTACAGGTGTTCCAAATCGCCTTCGCCGGGGGAAACTCGCCCACGCCCTCGATCTCCAGCGGGCCGATCTGGTCGTCATTGCCCAGGCCCCAATGGGCGATGTCGCAGTGGTGCCCGATCCAGTCCAGCAACTGGCCGCCGCCCACGTTGTAGTTCCAGCGCCAGTTCATGTGCGCCCGGACCTCGATGTAGGGTTCCATCTGCGAGGGGCCGAGCCACATGTCCCAGTCCAGCTCCGGTGGTGGATCGGACACGGCGGCCTCCCAGGCCGGTGTGCCGGGCACGACCTCCGCCGGGTTCCGAGGTGCGCCGGGGATGCGAGCCATCTTTTCCTGGAAAGCCTTCAGCGTGCCGGCGAAATCGTGATGTCCCGCCGGCAGGCCCACCTCGACCCGCTGGATTTTGCCGATCAAACCGTTTCGCACAATCTCGCAGGCGTAGCGGAAGTGTCGTTCCGAGCGTTGCCAGGAACCGGTCTGCCAGATCCGACCGTACTGGCGCACGGCCCGCACGATGGCCTGTTGTTCCGCGATGGTCCGGGCCAGGGGCTTTTCTCCGTAGATGTCCTTGCCCTGCCGTGCCGCCTCCACCGACATGATCCCGTGCCAGTTGTCCGGCACCGCCAACATCACCGCGTCAATGTCCTTGCGGGCGAACATCTCCCGGAAATCGGTGTAAGCCTTGCAGTCCTTGTTACCGTAGTGGCGGTTGATGGTGTCCACGGCCGCTTGCAAACGGCCCTTGTGAACGTCACAGGCGGCCACCACCTGGCAATCTTTCTCGACCAGAAACCCGCGGGTGTTGCTGGGCCCCTGCATGCCCCAGCCCACAATTCCCATGGTGATCCGCTCGGACGGTGCAGGTCGGCCGTTGGCTCCCAGGGCGCTGGCAGGGATGATGGTGGGAAACGCCACGGCTGCGGCCGCCGTGGAAAGGAAGGTACGTCGGCTGATCCGGCGAGGCTGAGAACGGTTCGTTTTCATAGCAACCTTGAGTCTGTAGCGGGTCCGGCGGATTTGTCACGTCATGATTTGTCACGACCGCCCCGCTCCGCGCGCCAGGCCAGTCCCAGCAATGCGACGGCGGCCGCAACGCCCGCCAGGCTCACATACAGCGGACCCACCGGCGGCTGGTAATGAAACTCGACGCGGTGTTCCCCGGGCTCCAGGTAAACGCCGCGCACCACGTAGTTGCAGCGCAACACCGGCACGGGACGACCGTCCACCCGTGCGTGCCAGTGGACATCGAACTTGTCGTTGAGCCGCAACACTGCCGGCCGTTCCGCATGCACCTGGAACACGACGTGCCTGGGTTCGTAGCTTTCGTACCGGACCGTACCTGCCGGAGTGGCCGTGGCCGCGTCACCGGGGGCCGGTAACGGTTCCGACACCAACACGGTTTTGTGCGGATCGAAGGAGGGATCCGCCAGCAACGCCAGGGCCTCGGCGTCGTTGGTCACCACCTGCCAGTGACCGTGCAATCCGGCCTTGGGCAGCGCCCCGGTAAACTCCATCAGGGCAAACGGGCCGGCAGGGTTGGTTCGAATCAGCCACGGTCCCTCGGGCCCTTTGGGTCGGATTTCGAATGGAAGCAATTCGCGGAAGCGGCGTTTCCCGGGATCAACCTGCTGGTTCAGTGCCTCGGCCATGCCGGCCGCACCGAACAGATAACGGGTACTGGTCAGTTCCCAGCGGCGCAGGATGCGTTGCGTCCAATTCGTCATGGCTTCCCCGGGACGGGGCCGGCGCGACAACGCATTCTCGAACGCCTCCACCTCCACGGGCACCCGCGGCATTTGGACGATGTCGGGCGACTGGATGTTGTAGAACGGAAACAAATGCTGCATCCACTCGACCCGGTAGAGCTGAGCCAGCAGCGCGTATTGGCGGGGCAGGAACGGCTCGGCCAGCGCCACCCGATGCTCCCAGGGTCGCTGCCGCAGCAGTTCAAACACGGGATTGTCCCCGGCCTCCACCAGACGCTCCTTCCAGTTGTAGGTCACCACCCAGGGTTGATTGGCGGGCGCCAGGTCCACCACCGCCAGCACACAACCCAATCCACCAGCCCAGAGCGGGCGGGCTCGGAAACCACCCCGGACCGCCCAGCCCACCCAACCCAGGGCCAGGCCCAGAAACAACACCGACCTCCCGGCACGCCCCACACTGAAAGCCGCCTGGGCCCGGGCCCGTTCACGCGCCCAGGCTTCATCCCCGGCCATCCCCTGGGCCTGCATCTCCAGCAAATGCATCTCCGTCAGGTACGCCTCCAACCGCGGTTGCGCCTGTGCGTACAGCAGCCAGGCCAGGACGGCCATGCCAAAGGCCACCGCGCTTCCGATCAGCCAGCGCCGTTCCCAAAGCCCCGGCCCGGGGTGAGCGGGCTGGTTCCGCGCCCCCGGGGACCCGGGCGCCGGCTGAGGGCCCTCTACCCAGCCACGCCACAGGGATTGGAGGCCGTACCCGGAGAGGATCAACAACGCCCACTCCAGGATGTGCATGAACTTGGCCGGATTCCGAATCGACGATGCGTAGGGCAGGGCGAAGAACAGCTGGTAAAACGGGGCGAACCGTCCGAACATCAACAGCGTGGCCACCACGGCCACCACGATCCAGAATACCACCGCGCGCCGTTCGTTGATTGTGAACGTGGACCTTTGCCCGCGGGTCACCTGCACCAGCGTCCACCCCACCAGCACCCAGACCAGCATGCCTGCGTATCCACTGCCCATCCCGTAACGGAAAAACCCCGGCGGCGGCGGGCCCTGTCGGTCCCCCGCGAGGTACCTGTCCCACGCCGGGTCGCTGCCGCCGCGGCCCCAATAGTCGCCCCCGCCCGGGGTGTCCATTCGGTAACCGAACAACCCGGGGACCATCAGGCTGAAGAACTCGGCCTTCGGCAGGCTCCATTGGGTGGCCCAGGCCCAGCGCTCCTCGCGCGAAGCGGTCTCTTCCTGGACCTGCACCACGCCGCGGAGCTGGGTGGCCACCAGCGTGCTGAGGGTGGAAGCGGCGATGAGGGCCGCGCAGCCGGCCACCAGCACGAGCCGGCTCAGGGCCGACCCGACTCGAGAGAGAACGGGCCGGTCCGTTTGCAGGGCTTGAAACACCACGTAGCCGCCCACCACCAGGCTGAACAGCGCCCCGATGTCGTAGGCCTCGGTGACCCCGAGTCCCACGGCGAACCCTGCCAGGGCCAGGCGGAGCCACGGGCGGGGTGCGTCGGGGCGGGCCAGGGCGGCCAGGGCGAGGAAATTACAGCCGAAGGCGATGGGTTGGGCGCACACGCCCCAGCAGGCGGTGGCAAAGAAATCGCCGTTCAGGCTGGTCAACAGCGCCAGCAACCCGGCCACCCAGGGGGACCATCGCATCTGCCGGGCCCACACCCAGGCCGCCCATCCCACAAACAACAATGAAAACGGCGCATAGAGTTTGGAGAAGGCCAGCGTGGTGGTCAGCAGACGCAACAACGTCGTGATGCCCGGCGTTGTTGCGGGGGCACTGTAACCGAGCCAGTTCAGGTCGTGCCAGTAGCCGGTCAGGGTCCTCCACGGATTGGCATGGGCCGCCTCCATGGCGCCATACGGTCCGTCGTTGGAAAAGAGCACACGCTCGGGGCGAAAGTTGTCCAGGAACAGGATCCCGCACGCCAACAGCATGGCCGCAGCACTGCAGACCACGGCAATCCGCCCCGGGTGGTTTGGTCGGTTTGATAGCTCCATGATCGCGGCCGGGAGCATAGGTCTGCCCTTCAATGCACGCCAAGCGCAAACCCTTCGCCGCAGGCATGGGATACTGCTGAGGTCCCTTGGAGCTTCGAAACCTTCGGTTGTGCCCTGGGAGTGGCCGGCCAACCGGCCTTTGGCGCGGCGACCGGGGACCACGCCCGTGTTTTTCGCGAACCGCGGTTCGACCCCTGTCCCGGGGGCAATTCCGCGCAGATCTTCCGGGTTTCTGGGAACACCGTTGACAATGGCGTCAAGTCCTTCGGTACACTCCAGCCGGTGAATCCTTGTGGCGTGCCTGCCCCAGGCGCCGGTGGAAGCGATCAGGCTGACGATCGCGCCATTTGCGCGGTGGACCGACCCGCCTGTCCTCTCTGCGGCCGGGAGGGCCGGATCGTGCATTCTGGTTTGAAGGACCTTCTGTATGGAGTGCCAGGTGCGTGGCGGATTCGTCACTGTTTGGACCGGGAATGTGGATTGGCGTGGCTGGATCCGGTTCCCGTGCCTGAAGAAGTTCCGCGGCTGTACGCGAGCTACTACACGCACCGCACTTCTGGTGAAGCTGGCGGGCGGACGCCCCGGGATCTGCTGTACGGCGTCTACCGGGCTCTGCACTCCGTCGTTGCACAAATCGTGGGGTTGGCGGAGGAGATGAGGCTGTTGCACCAAGCCGGACTGGGCGACATGCAACCGGGGCGCCTGCTGGACGTGGGGTGTGGAGATGGCGGGTTTCTGGACCACATGCGGCGGAAAGGCTGGACTGCCGAGGGCAGCGAAGTCGATGCGAGCGCGGCCGGGATTGCGCGGCGTCGCGGGCTGACGGTCCACCTTGGCGACCTGACCGCTCTGGACCTGCCGTCGTCGGTTTACGACGCGATCACCCTGCGGCATGTCCTGGAGCATTTGCCGGATCCGAGACCCGTGTTTGAGACAGCCCGGCGGTTGCTTCGGCCGGGCGGCCGGTTGGTTATTGTGACCCCCAACATTCAAAGCCTGGGACATCAGCGGTTCGGCCGGGCTTGGAGGGGGCTGGAACCGCCGCGGCATTTTTGTTTGTACCATCCCGACCTGTTGCGGCGGCTGGCCGAACGGGCAGGATACATCGTCCGCACCTGTGTTTCATCCGCCGCCCATGCCGACGTCATTCTGGGCGCGAGTCTCACACTTCAAGCGGTCGCAGGAAAGCCCGTGCCGGATCCCCCGCCGGTTTCGATCCTCCGGACGGTGCGCGCCGTGATGTTGCAGTGTCGCGAGCACCGGAGGATCCGAAAGGGAGAGCCGTGCGGGGAGGAATGTTTCCTGGTTGCGGAAAAGCCTCTATGAGCGGGGGATCTCCATGGTCCGAACGGACTGCGGCCGTCATGGTCACGTACCGTCCGTCGGAGGAGGCGCGGGCTTGTGCAGAAGCCGTGGCGGCCCAGTTCCCCCGCGTGGTCATCGTGGACAACGGATCCGGGCCCCGTCACGAGGCGGTGCTTCAGAAGTTGGAGGCGCTGCCGGGCATCGAGCTGCTGCGGTTGGATGCGAACCGCGGCATCGCCGCCGCGCTCAACATCGGGATCCGCCGGCTTCAGACCCGGCAGGTCAGGTGGGTGGCGCTGTTTGATCAGGACACCTGGATCCCCCGGGATTACCTGAACGACATGCTCCGCACCTGGGAGCTTTGTCCCTGGTCTTCCCGGCTGGCGCTGTTGAGTCCGGTTCACGAGTCGGAAAACAGAGAAGACTCGAAGGTGCCGCTTTCGTCCTCGTCCGCAGTTTGCGAACCGGTGGCCAGTGCGATCAGCTCGGGAGCGCTCGTCCTGGCCGAGGCCATGACGGCCGTGGGCGGTTTCGATGAGTCGCTCTTCATTGACTACGTGGACTTTGATTTTTGTCTGCGACTGCGGCGGGCGGGGTATCGGCTGGGCCGCGCCCCCTGCGTACGGGTTCGTCACAATCTGGGTCGGGCGCGTCCGGTGCGATTGGGTCCATGGAACCTGACGATCCGGAGTCATCAGCCCTGGCGCTATTACTACATCTTCCGCAACCGCATCCTGTTGTACCGCCGGTACTGGTGCAGTGCCCCCGGGTGGTGCGTGCATGATCTCTTTTGGTTCGTGCTCGACGGTATCAAGGCCGGCTGCCTGGAATCCGGGCGCCGGGAATGCGTTTCCTGGGCCCTTCGAGGCATTCGAGATGGCCTGTTGGGCCGCAGGGGCGCCCGGGTTCTGCCCTCGGCCCCTGGCAACGCTCCAGAGCCGCGGCTCGAAAGCCGGCATTGATCGATGGAAAGGGAGGCTGATCACGTGGAACTTCCAAAAGGCGAATTTCACCGGGCCAGGGCCGGGTTGCCGAGGGAGCAACCGTGCGTCATCCACCACCGGCAAAAGTCGCGGCCGTGCGCCGGGACACGGCGCGAGGGGATCGGTCATCAGGCTCATTCACCCCGGTGGATGCCTCCGGTGCGATCTCGAGCGCATTGGGGGGCCGGTGTGGGAAATCGGTTGCGGGGGGCTGATCTTCCCGCCCTGGTATGGGAGCCGTACGGGGACCCGACCTGCCGGGACGGTGGGTTGCTCCGGCCTCCTGCCCGGTGGGCGCGACCGGAAGTTGAGCGGGCCGACATGATGCCTTGTCCGTGGAGCCACCCGGGACTCTTCTGCGTGGGCGACATGCCGGTCGTTTCGAACAGATCCATCCCCGGCTCACGATGGCTATGAACCTCGATCGCTTTCCTCCAGTCGGCGTGGTCATTGTCAACTGGAACCTGAGGGATTCGCTCCGGGAGACGCTGCTGTCGTTCCGGCAGGTTGAGTATCCGGGCCTGCGCATCGTGGTGTCGGACAATGCGTCCTCGGACGGTTCCCAGGAAATGGTCCGCCGGGAGTTTCCCGAAGTTCGGCTGCTGGCACACGAGCGCGGGCTGGGTTATGCCAGGGCCGCCAGCCTGGCCCTGCAGTCCGTCGTGGACGAGACCCGTTACATCTTCAGCACCACTAACGACGTGCTGGTTGCGCCCGACCTGATCCGCAACCTCGTCGAGTATGCCGAGGCGCATCCCGACGCGGGGGTGGTGGGTTGCAAGATTTACTTCCACGAACCAGCCGACCGGCTTTGGAGCGCCGGCGGGTTCTTCTTTCTGGGCCACCCCTGGCATTACGGGTTTATGCGACGCGACGCGCCACGGTACAACCGGATCCGGGAGTGTGCCTTCGTGACGGGCTGCGGCTTTTTACTGCGCAGTGAGGCGCTGCGGAAGGTCGGGTTCTTCGACGAGCGGTTCGTCTTTTACTCCGAGGATGCCGACCTTTGTCTGCGCATCCGGGAGGCAGGTTGGCGGGTGGTTTACCTGCCGACGGCACGCATGTGGCATAAGACCTCGACCACCCTGGCCAAAAACCGGCCGGTGCAGCTGTACTACAGCACACGGAACAACCTTCATCTGCTCGAACGTCATCCGACGGTCGGATCCCCACTGGTCCGTGGGGCTTACCTGGGGTTGGTATGCCCGGCCAAGATGGCGCTGTTTCTTGCCATGGGTCGGTGGCAAAACGCCCGGGGCATCTGGCGCGGCATTCGGGATTGGCGCCTGGGCCGTTTTGGTTGGTACGAGGAACACTACACCGGCTGAAAGGCCTTCGGAGGCGGGCGGGCTGATTCGGGGTCGGTCGGAGGCCCCTCATTCCGGCCTTTACCATCGGCCGGCTGCCCTACCGTTCAGCCTTCGAGCTTCACAAATTCCGGTTCGGGGGCGTCGGGGATCAGGCCGCGTTGGTGGCCCAGGGCGAGGAACCGGCGGATGGCTTCGCGGCCGCGTGGCCCGTAGTCCAGGGTCCAATGGTTGACGTACATGCCCACGAAGCGGTCGGCCAGGGCGGGGTCCAGTCCGCGGCCGTACCGCAGGGCGTGAGCGAGCGCTTCGGGGCGATGGTCCAGGCTGTAGCGAATGCTCCGGGTCAGGAGGGTGGCCACGCGTTGTCGCAGTGTTTCGGGATGTCGTTTATGGATCACGTTGCCGCCCAGGGGCAGGGGTAAACCGTCCTGGGTCTCGCCCCACCAGCGGCCGAGGTCCACGCACACCTCCAGCCCGCTGCGTGCGTAGGTGAGTTGTCCTTCGTGGATGATAAGGCCGGCTTCGGCCCTGCCTTCGGCCAGTGCGTCGAAGATCTGGTCGAAGGGCACCACCACGTAATCCAGCTCCCGGGCGGGCCGGTCCAGCCAGAGTTGGAGGGCCAGGAAGGCGGAGGTCAAAACCCCGGGCACGGCGATCCTGGTCCGGAGGAGGTCGGACCGGCTCAAGCGCCGGCGGGCGACCACCAGGGGGCCGTATCCGTCGCCCATGCTGGCCCCGCTGGGCAGCAGCGCGTAGTGCCCGGCCACGCGCGGGTAGGCGGCAAAGCTGATGGCGGTGATGTCCAGTTCACCCCGGACCGCCCGTTCATTGAGCGTTTGGATGTCTTGAAGGACATGTTCGAATCGCAGGCCCGGCGTCGGGATTTTGCCCTCGGCCAGCGCGTAGAACATGAAGGCGTCGTCGGCGTCCGGGGAATGCCCCAGTGTGAGTACCGTCTCCTGCATGAGGATGCCAATGTCGTCAGGGGAGGCGGGAAGTCGAGCCCAAACCCGGACGGGTGGACGGGTCGCGGTGCGGGATTGTTTGCCGGTGCGGCAGCGTGGCTGGCTCAGGCGGCTGTGTCACCGGCCGGCGCACTCCGGGCGGCCAGGATCATTTGCAGTTTTCGTTCATGCAGGCCGCGTTCGAGCCCGGCCGGATAGGTGTAGGGCTGGGCCAGGCGCAGGATGCCGGGGTCCAGTCGCGCCAACTGCTCGCGGGTCCGGCGCCGGATGGTTTCCAGGTCGGGCAATTCCCGAACTCGTGCGCCGCCACGGAACACGGGCTGGAGCAGGTCCGTGGCGGGCAGGCCCGGACGAATCCGCTTGCGGCGGGTGGGATCGCCCGGGTCCACAATCTCCCAGGATTCGGGCAATGGGTGGTCGAGGTCGTAGATTGCATCGGCCACAAACAGGCCATTTTGTTCGAAGCGGCGGACCTGGAGGCGGCCCGGCGTGGTGGTTTTGACGGCGGATTCGGAGATTTTGATGCGCGGTTGCCATGCTCCGTCGGGGGCACGCACGGCGGTGAGCTTGTACACGCCGCCCAGGGCGGGTTGTTCCCAGCCGGTGACCAGCCGGGTGCCGACGCCCCAGGCGTCGATGCAGGCCCCTTCGTGTCGGAGTCGGGCGATCTGGTGTTCATCCAGGTCGTTGCTGGCGAGGATGCGGGTGCGGGTGAAACCGGCTTCGTCGAGCATGCGCCGCGCCTGCCGACTCAGCCAGGTGAGATCGCCCGAATCCAGCCGGATTCCCGCCAGATCCAGTCCGCGTTCGCGGAGTTGCCGGCCGACCTGGATGGCGTGCCGCACACCGGCAAGGCTGTCGTAGGTGTCCACCAGCAAAACGCAACCGTCGGGCATGGCATCGGCAAAGGTTTGGAACGCTTCCAGCTCGGACTCGAAGGCCATCACCCAGCTGTGGGCGTGGGTTCCACGGACCGGCAAACCCCACTGCCGACCGGCCAGGACATTGGAAGTGCCGGCGCAACCGCCCACGTAGGCCGCACGCGCGGCGATCAACCCCCCGTCGCCCCCCTGCGCGCGGCGCAGACCGAATTCCCACACCGGCGTTTCTCCGGCTGCCAGGCAGATGCGCGCCGCCTTGGTGGCAATGAGCGTGGGGTAGTTCATCCAGTACAGCAGCGCCGTTTCGATGAGTTGGGCCTGCAGAATCGGTCCCTGCACGCGTACCAACGGCTCGTGCGGAAACACCACCGTACCCTCGGGTACCGCGTCCATGTCGCACCGGAACCGCAAACCTCCGAGGTATTCAAGGAACGCGGGGTCGAACAACGGCCGGCCCGCCGGGGTTTTTAACGAGGCCAGGTACGAGAGGTCCTCGTCATGGAACCGCCACGATTCGAGGTGGTCCACAACATGGGCCAGCCCGCAAGCCACGGTAAACCCGCCTCCAAACGGGTTTTCGCGAAAGAACAGGTGGTAAACCGCCTCCCGATCCGCGCGGCCGGATTTCCAAAACCCCTGGGCCATGGTGAGCTGGTAGAGGTCGGTTACCAGCGGACAACCCGTTCGCGCCAGATCCCGTGGTTGCATGGACCTCATCCTCAGCATTTCCCGGTGCACCAGGCAAGCCGCCGTCGCTGCGGCGATGAGGCTTGTCCGGACGATCGGCGGCCCCAATGGGTGCGGGGAACGGGTCCGACTTGACGGAGTCAGGGCGGAGCCCAAGCTTCGCGTTCATGAAGGAGCCGCCTGCCGGATTTGTGGATCCTTCAACCCCGAGCCTCCGGGGAGGGGATTGGCCATTGGCCTGCCCCGCCCGTGACCTGCCCGGCCGACCCCGCATGCCACGGATGTGTTCCCGCCGGGATTTTCTTCAGTGGACCCTCCTCCTTACCGCCGGTTGCCAACCGTTTTCCGGCCCCCGGAAGCCGGCCCCCTCCGTGCGGGACGGCCAGGCCCGCGTCATGACCGTCTGCGGTCCGATTCCCGCCGACGCGTTGGGTCCGGCCCTGACCCACGAACACATCGTCACCGACTTCATCGGAGCGGAAAAGGCCCCCGGACCGAGGTATGAACGCGAGCGTGCCGTCGAGGAGATTCTGCCGCATTTGCAGGCTCTGCGGCAACGCGGGGTGACCGCGCTCTTCGAGTGCACACCGCGGTACATCGGACGCGACGTCCCCCTGTTGCGGCGTCTGAGCGAGGCCAGCGGACTGCACATTGTGACCAACACGGGTTACTACGGCGCCGTGGGTAACCGTTATCTGCCGGCGCACGCCCACGAGGAAAGCGAAGAACAACTGGCCGCGCGGTGGTTGGAGGAGTGGACCCGCGGCATCGAGGGGACCGACATCCGACCCGGCTTCATCAAACTGGGGACCGATCGCGGGCCTTTGCCGCCCCTGCACGCGAAGCTGCTCCGGGCAGCCGCCCGGGTTCACCTGCGCACGGGGCTGACGATTTGCGCGCATACCGGCGACGGTGCTGCGGCGCTGGACCAGTTGCGGATCCTCGAATCCGCGGGGGTGTCGCCGGAGGCGTTTGTCTGGGTCCATGCGCAGAACGGGACCGACGCCGAAAGGATTGAAGTGGCGCGCCGCGGCGGCTGGATCAGCCTGGACGGTTACAATCTCGGTCCCGGCCAGCCGGAGCGGTATCTGCAGGCGATTCTCGCCCTGAAAACCGCCGGCCAATGGCGTCGGGTGCTTGTCTCGCACGACGACGGTTGGGCCGTGGAGGGCGAAACACTGCGTGGCGCCGCCCTGAAACCGTTCGGCAATGGCAATCCCCGGCCCTACTTCAGCGTGTTCCAACGATTGTTGCCCGACCTCCGGACCGCCGGGTGTTCTCCGGAGGAGCTGGATCAACTCTTGCGCGAGAATCCGGCCCGGGCATTCGCCATTCGCGTGCGCGCCCTTTAAACCACACCGGCGTGCGTGCGGCCCTTCGCCGGGTCAGGTGCCCGGACTAAAACCGGTTTCGGTCCAACCGCCGGGGATGCCCGAAAACTTGCCGCGCCGGGGGGCATCGCCCACACTTGCTGCGCAATCATGAACACTGCCGAGCCCAAGGTCCGTGCCGTGCTCGCCTCGGTGGGGGGAACCCCCGACCCGCTCCTGAAGGTCCTGCGGCATTATCAACCGGAACACGTGTGGTACTTTTGCTCGCCCGACAGCCGCGCCACGGCAGAAGCCGTGCAGGCGCAACTCGAGTGGCGACCGCTGGCGCGCTACATCGAGGTGGAACGGTATGAGGAGCTGGGTCCGTGTTATCGGGAATTGCGTCGCAGGATCCCGGAGATCCTTCGCGAAGCAAGGGTGCTGCCCGAGGAGGTGTTGGTGGATTACACCGGGGGCACCAAGACGATGAGCGCGGCGCTGGTGCTGGCCGGGATCGAAAGCTTTCACCGGTTCGGCTACGTGGGCGGCCACCAGCGGGACAGGCAGGGACTGGGTGCCGTCATTCCCGGCACCGAGAAACGCGTTGAACAATGCAATCCCTGGCACGAACTGGCCGTTCGTGAACTGGAGAAGGTCAAGGAGCTGTGGGACCATCACCTGTACGAGCCGGCGGCCGACATACTGAAGCAGACCGCTCCCAAGGTGCCCAAACGCCGGCGGTTCGAAGCTTTCGCCTCTTTGGCAAGCGGGCTGGCCGCCCGACACCGCTTGGACTTCTCAAAAGCCAACAGCCTTTTGCACACTGCGCTGGGTCGTCTGGAGCTGGTGTACGAGGGGCAGGAGGATCACGGCCTGATTGCCTGGGCACGGCGATGCAGAGAGATCTGTGAGGCATGCACGGAACCTGCCAACGAGGAGCTGCTGCTGCGCGAACTGCTGGACAATGCATTGCGCACGGCCTCGCAGTGCCGGTACGAAGACGCCGCCGCACGGCTCTACCGGGCCATGGAATTGCAGGGCCAGATCTGGTTGAAGACCGCCACCGGCGGGCTCATCGTTCACGGGCATTGCTCGGCCGGGGACTGGTCCCGGTTGCCCGAGCCGCTCAAGGCACAGCCATTTTGCCAGCCCGGAGAGGACGGCAACGTCAAGCTGAGCATGGAACAGGTCTTTCGGGCTTTGGCAGTTTTGGACCATCCGCAGGCCCGGGTTGTGGTGGCGGATCTTGATCAGGGTAGGAAAAGCCGGTGGCGCATGGCCACCGAAAAACGAAACGCAGGGATCCTCGCGCATGGCGTGAAGCCGGTGGGTAAGGACGGCTTCGAAGAAATGAAAGCCCTGGCCTCGGAATTTCTCGGGTTCGACCTGCAAAAAGAGGCCAACCCGATTCCGGCCTTCCGACTGGAATGGCTGGAGTGAACAGATCCTCGCGCGGCGGGCGAGAGCCGGCGGGTAACCGGGGCTCACGCGTCCTCTTTCCATTCCACGGCACGGCAGGACGGGCTTGGGGCTTGCGCGGGGGCGTTGAGTCCGTTTTGCCCCGGGCTCCTGGCATGGTTTTGCGGATCTGACTCTCACTTGGGGCCCTGGCCGGCCCATGGCAGCCGTTCGACGCAGGGGACCGCACAAAAGGGCGCCCAACCCAGTGGCAGGGCATCACCGGCTCTGTTTTTGGCCTTCGAATGGCAGCCGGCAGCCGGTTCGCCACGGACCCAGCCGGGCGCAGATCCATCCTCGGACTCCGCGAACGTGACCTTGGCAGGGCGTTCGACCCCCGGCCCGCAGGCTTTTGCGTCCTGCCCCTGACTTGGGTGTGATTGGCAGCGTTGGCATTCGGTGTTGCCGGTCGAAAGATGGCCGGTAGCGGCTTCCGAGCGAGTGCGGGATGCCCGATGATGATCGGCGTGGCGGCCTGAGTGCCCTCGGCGGCGAGCTCGTCCACAGTGCAGGAGCGGGTTTGGGCGAAGTGCGAAGGGTTCGTTCGCACGGTCCGCAAGTGGGACTGTGAACCCGGTGTTTTCGCGGTGCACCGCCGGGCTTGTTCAGATCCGGGCGACCGGGTATAGGATGAGGCTCCATGGCGCCGGTGCGGCCGGGGCGCGCAGTGTGGTTTCGGCCGGGCCGACGCCGCTGAGAAGGGAGGATGGGAACCGGGAAATGAATGATTCGAGGGTTGAGCTCGTTTCCACCGATTTCGACGGCACCATTTTTGCCGAGTTTGAACAGCCGCCGTTGTCCCCGCGGTTTTTGGACTGGATCCGCCGGTTTCAACGGGCCGGGGGCCGTTGGGTGATCAACACGGGTCGTGACCTGGGTTCGTTGCTGGAGGCGCTGGCCCGGGCCGGGTCGCCGGTCTGGCCCGATTTTTTGGTATTGGTGGAGCGGGAGGTGTACATCCACGAGCAGGGCACTTACGTGGAATGGGCGGAATGGAACCGGGCCTGTCACCGGGCGCACAATGAACTGTTCGAGCGGGTACGGCCGCATGTGCCCGAGCTGGCGGCCTGGGTGGAGGAACGGTTCCAGGCCACGGTGTATGCCGATGCGTGGTCGCCGTTCTGCGTGGTGGCGGCCCACGCCGGGGACGCGGATGCGATCGAGGCCCGGGCGCGTGAGCTGTGCCGCCGGATTCCCGGCCTGGATTATGTGCGGAACGATGTGTACGCGCGGTTCGGCCATGCGGACTACAACAAGGGCACGGCCCTGACCGCCCTGGCCCGGCGTTTGGGGTTGGGCCCGGACCGGATCTTTGCGGCGGGGGATCATTACAATGACCTGCCCATGTTAAGGCCGGAGGTTGCGGGTTACCTGGCCGCGCCGGCCAATGCGGTGGAGGCGGTGCAGGACGCCGTTCGGCGGGCGGGCGGGCATGTCAGTAGCCAGCCGCACGGTGAGGGGGTGGTCGAGGCGCTGGAACGACTCACGAACAACGGCGGTTGAAAGAACGCACCCGACGCCGTCCCAGGTCCGGATCAATCGAAGTCGGTCGGCAACGCGGGATTTGCCGCGTGTTCGAACAGGCGGTGGATCTGTTCCGGCAACACGCGGGTGAGGGACAACGGCGGCAGTCCGGCTCGAGGAAAAAACCCGGCCTGACGGATGCCGGTGCCGGGTCGGAGCGTGCCCCCGGTCGGCTCGCACAGGAAAAACAGCTTGTAGACGTGAAAGGGGAACGGTGGCTGGTGCGGGTGCAACGACCGGTCCAGGACCATGGCGAGTTTCGTCACCCGGACCTGCAGTCCGGCCTCCTCGAACACTTCGCGTCGGACGGCGTGGCTGGGGGCGTCGTTGACATCGGCCCAACCGCCCGGGAGGGTCCACAATCCATCCTCGTCCTCCTGAACCAGGAGGACCTGGTCGGCTTGGAAGACGGCGGCGCGGACGTCCACCTTGGGGGTGGCATAGCCGGTTTGGCGGAGGAAAAGGTCGCGGATGACCGGCACCGGCGTGTCGGATTGGAGTGCCATCAACTCCGCAGCCAGTTCGAGCAGCTCGGTATAGCGCTCGCGATCGTAAACGCCCTCGGTGTAGGTCAGGCCGTTTTGGGCCAGGGCCTGGATCCGACGGGCCAGACGGAGCAGGGTCGGTTCCGCCGGTGCAGACGATGTCGTCATGCGAGGAGGATGGGAGCGGTGAAAGGTTCTCGCAAGGTTCCGATGCGTTGGGGGCGGACCCGCGATGTGAGCCCCAAAGATTGCTACCCGGCCTTTGTTTCAGCGGCCTGTCGGCGCGGGTTTCCTGCGGGTGGGTTGGGTGGCGTGCGCCGGTGGACGAGGGGTTTCCGTGGGCTGGTGACTCGACAGGTTGCCGGACTGGTGCCATGTTTGGGCTCGTGCCGGCGGAGAAACTGGAAGCCTTGCGCGCGCGGTTGCGCGAGTACGGATCGTGCCTGATCGCCTATTCGGGCGGGGTGGACTCGGTCTTTCTGGCGGTGGTGGCGCATCAGACGTTGGGGGACCGTGCGCTGGCGGTGATTGCGGATTCGCCGAGTCTGCCCCGGCAGGAACTGGCCGAGGCGTTGGAGCTGGCCCGGCGGTTTGGGTTTCCGGTGCGGGTGGTACGCACGCGGGAGTTTGAAAACCCGCAGTACCTGGCCAATCCGGTGGACCGTTGTTACTTTTGCAAGACGGAGTTGTTCGAGGTGCTGGTTCCGTTGGCGCGGGCCGAAGGGTTTGCCGTGATTGTTTACGGGGAAAACGCCAGTGACGTGGGCGACTGGCGGCCGGGCGCCCGGGCGGCTGCCGAGCATCAGGTGCGGGCGCCGTTGAAGGAGGTGGGCCTGACCAAGTCGGAGATCCGTGCCCTGTCGGCCGCCATGGGCCTGCCCACGGCCGACAAACCCCAAATGGCATGTTTGAGTTCGCGCATTCCTTACGGTGAGGCGGTGACGGTGGAAAAACTGCGCATGATTGAGGCCGCCGAGACCGTGCTGCGACGGTTGGGCTTTCGGGACGTCCGGGTCCGGCACCATGAACTGCCGCGGCCGGCGACCGGGCCGGCGTCGGGTGGGGCGGGTGCGCCCGCCGGGCGGTTGCCGGTAACCGGGCCGGCTCTGGCGCGGATTGAGGTGGGGCCGGACGAACTGCCCTTGTTGTGGGCCAACGGCACCGCGGTGAAGGTGGCCGAGGCGTTGAAGGCCATCGGCTACCAGCATGTAACGGTGGACCTGCTGGGGTATCGGCGGGGCAGCTTGAACGAGGCGGTGCGCCCGGGCAATCCCGGGGCCGGCGCCGGCGCCGGGGGCTGAGGATTTTCCGGGCTGCGCTCCCGGCGGGTGGAGCCGCGCGAGTCTCGACGGCCCGGCCCGGTGGGTTGGGAGGTCATTCCGGGGCCGGCAGACGCAACTTTTCGGAAGGTTTGGTGATTCGTCTTACGTAGGATGCCGCAGTTTGCATACAGGGCACGTCGCCGCACCGGCGAAGTGGTGGAAGGCGTGGTGGAGGGGCCGGACCGAACGGCGGTCCTGGCGCAATTGGAGCGTCTGGGATTGTTTCCGGTGGCCGTGGACGCAACCAAGGCGCCGGCCTCCGCCCAGGGTCGGTCGGAAGAAGCCCCTTCGGTCCTGCGCCGTCTCTGGCCGAGCAGTTGGCAGGAATGGCGTCGGCGCCCGCGCAAGCCGAAGCTGCAGGAACTGGCCACGTTCACGCAGCAACTGGCCAACCTGCTGCAGGCCGGGATGCCCCTGACGGTGGCCCTGCACAGCATGACCCACCTGGAGAGCCGGGGCATTCCGGCCGAGGTGGCTCGTCAATTGCGGCAGGAGGTCATGGAGGGCCGCAGCCTGTCCGATGCCATGGCGAAGCAACCGGCCATTTTTTCCGACCTGTACGTGAACATGGTCCGCGCCGGCGAACAGAGCGGGGCCCTGGTGGAGGTGTTGCGTCGGATGGCCGAGCATTTCGAGCGGTTTGCGCAGGTGCAGGCCCGGTTCAGTTCGGCCCTGGTGTATCCGGCGTTTGTGGCGTTGGTGGGGGTGGCGATCATCACGTTTTTCATGACCTACATGCTCCCGAAGTTTCTGACCATGTTCGAGGGCATGCAGGTTGAACTGCCCTGGATGACACGGGCGCTGGTGGGGCTGAGCCACTTTTTCTCGGGCTATTGGTGGCTGATTGTGCTGGTGCTTGTGACGGTATGGATTGTGTTCAAACGGTTTCAGGCCACGGAGGAAGGGCGCCGGCGAATTGATCAGTGGAAGCTGAACGCCCCCGTATTCGGCAGGGTGGTGCGGCTGCACCTGTTTGCCACGTTTGCCCGCACGCTATCGACCTTGTTGGAAAACGGCGTGCCGGTGCTCACTGCGCTCAAGATCACCGAGCAGGTGATCCCCAACCGGCTGATCAAGGAGGCGATCGCCCGGGCACGGGAGGATGTGACCGATGGCAAGAGCCTGGCCCAGCCGCTGGCCCGCAGCCGGCTGTTTCCGCAGTTGATGGTTGACCTGGTCAGGATCGGCGAGGAAACCGGCGACGTGCCGGGGGCATTGCGGAACCTGGCGGACACGTACGAGAACGAGCTGACCCTGGCGTTGCGGGTCATGACGAACATGATCGAGCCGGTCATGATCATTGTCATGGCCGTGGGCGTCGGGTTCCTGCTGTTGAGCGTGCTCTCGGCCATGTTCGCCATCACCTCCAACATCGCACGGTGAACACGCGCCCGGATCGTCCCAAAGCCCTTCATCGGTGCGGGCCGGTTGCCCGGCTCCGGGCGGCGCGGTTTTCGGGCCCGGGCTGGACACTCGTGGAGATCATGATCGTGGTGGCCATCCTGGGCATTGTCATGACGATGAGCATCCCGGCCTTTTCGCAACTGCGGCGGAAGGAGAATCTGCGTCAGGCTGTGGCGGATGTGGTGGAGGTGTGCAGCACGGCGCGGGCACGGGCCATCCTGGGAGGTCGGCCGGTGGAACTCTGGATCCGGCCGCAGGAAAAGCTGCTGTTTGTGGCGGGACCCGTGCCGGAGACGGGTGCGGAGGAGCCGCGTCCGTCCACCACCGCGCGCCTGCCCGCCACGCCCGGGGACGAAGCGCGGTCGGGCCTGCAGGCCCGCCTGCCGGACTCGATCAGCCTGGAGATGGTGGACGTGAATTTTGTGGAGTTCAAAGACGCCGAGCTGGCCCGCGTCCGGTTCTTCCCCAACGGTACCTGTGACGAGTTGACCCTGGTGCTGCGGTCGGATCGCAACGAATACCGGAAAATCTCGCTGGAAGTGACGACCGCGCTGGCCCAGGTCGAAACCCTGGGGGCCCGATGAAAGCCATGTTGTGCCCAGATAGGCGACCCGGGGTGCGACCGATCCGGGCGGGATGTCGGACCGGTGCCTTCACCCTCATTGAAGTGATGTTGGCGATGGCCATGTTTTTCATGGCCGTGTTTGCCATTCTGGCCCTGGTGTCCAACTCGCTCCGCAACGCCCGCGCACTGCAGCAGGATCGGGTCGACGCCGGCGCATTGGCGGCGTTCCTGACGGTCTCGAACCGCCTGGATGAAGGGCTTTACTCGGGCGACTTCGGAGATCTGTTCCCGGAGGAACAGTACGACTTTGAGGTGATTCCCATCACCAACGGCCTGGTCCGGGTGGACATGGTGGTGCGTCCGCGTCGCGGCCCCGGCGGACGTGTCTCGACCTTGAGCGTGTTGTTGTACCAAGGGCAGAACCCGCCCGGCACGGCCCTGCCGCTGCCGCCGCCCACACCGCGCCGATGAAGCCGCACCCTCTCCATCGCCCCTCGCGCGCCTTCACCCTGGTGGAGGCCATGCTGGCCGTGGCGATTCTGAGCCTGGTGGTGGCGGCCATTTACTCGAGCTGGACCGCCATCCTGCGTGCCTCGAAGGTGGGCCTGGACGCCGCCGCGCAGGCGCAACGATCGCGCATGGCCCTGCAAACCCTCGAGGACGCACTGACCACGGCCCAGATGTCCATGTTGAACGCCGATCTCTACGGCTTCCTCGCCCGGGGCGGCGATGAGGCGTTATTGACCTTTGTGGCGCGGCTGCCGCCGTCGTTTCCCCGGAGCGGTCGGTTCGGCGACCTGGCCGTGCGCCGGGTGATTTTCAAGGTGGAACCCGGGCCCGAGAACGATCGGGTGCTCACCCTGCGCCAGCATCCGCTGGTGCGGGACCTGGACGAGGACGAGGAAAACCATCCTTTGATCCTGGCGCGGGGGGTGCGCGGCCTGGACCTGTCGTTTTGGGACCTGCAGGCGGGCGATTGGACCGAGGAATGGACCCGCACCAATCAGCTGCCGCCGCTGGTACGGATCCGGTTGCGCCTGGAACCACCCGGTCGCCAGGGCGGTCGGCAGGAACGCGTGGTCACCCGTGTGGTGGCCATCCCGAGCCGGGGCTTGCCACCGCAGTTCCAGATGCCGCGCGCGGGCGCGCCGGCCGTGCCCGGCCAACCCCAGGTCATTCCCGGCGGGCCGGGTCAACCCCCGGTCATTCTCGCGCCGAACCCGGCGGTGCCGACGCCTGCGCCCGCCGTCCCCGGAGGCCGGCCATGAACCTGCGGATCCATCCCCGACCCGGTCGTTGCGGCGTTGCCCTGATCATTGTGATGATCGTGGTGCTGGTGCTCTCCATTTTGGCCGGCGGCTTTGCGTACTCCATGCGGGTGGAGACCAAACTGGCGCGCAACGCCCAATCGGAGTCCGAGTTGTTATGGTTGGGTCGGTCCGGGGTTGAACTGGCCCGGTACGTGTTGGGCGAGCAGCTGGCCCTGGGATGTGAACCCTATGATGCGCTGAACCAGGTGTGGGCGGGTGGTCCCGGTGGTTTGTGCACCTCCAACAGTCCGTTGGCGGGTGTGCAACTGACCGACGTTCAGCTCGGCTCCGGCCGGTTCAGCGTCCGCATCGTGGACCTGGAACGGAAGTTCAACATCAACGTGGCCGATGAACTCATCCTCCAGCACGCGTTCATCCTGATGGGGGTGGACCCGGGCGAGTTTCCCGCACTGGTCAGTGCCATTCTGGACTGGGTGGACCCGGATGACGACACGCATCTGAGCGGCGCCGAGAGCGACTATTACCAGACGCTGACTCCGCCCTACTACGCGAAGAACCGGCCGATGGAGGACCTGTCCGAGCTGCTCATGGTGCGGGGGATCACACCGGAGTTGTATTGGGGGCCTGCGGCCACCAACGCGGTGGCCGGCCGGTATGTGCCGAGGGCCGAAGCGCTGGGCATGGTGAGCTCCATGGTGACGCCGCCGGTGGGGTTGGTGGACCTGTTCACCACCGTCTCCTCCGGCAAGATCAACATCAACACCGCCCCTGTGAGCACCCTGCAGTTGGTGCCGTTCATTGACGAGGGCCGCGCCGCGCGCATCGTCATGTTGCGGGCGGGTTACGACGGCATCGAGGGCACCGAGGACGACACCCCGGCGGGCAGCCCGGGCCTGACCCTCCTGGATATGCTGGTCAGCGCCGGGCTCTCCCCCGCCGAGGCCACCGCGGCCGTGCGGTATCTGGACCAGCGGAGTCGGACTTTCGAGGTCACCGTGGAAGCCGAGGTGAACGGGGTGCACCGGACCTTCAAGGCCATCCTGGGCCGCAACTCCCCGCGGGACATCCAGATTCTCAGCTTCTACTGGCAATGAAACCCCGGCATGGAGCCGGCATGGACCACCAGCCACGGGCCCCGGGCCGGAACTGAGCCCGGCCGCCGGCCTGCGACCGGTCCTGAACGCGCCGGTCACGGCTGCATGGGCCGCCGGGCCAGTTCGCGAATCCAACGACCGTAGAACCCAATCATCACGGCGGTCAGGAACCCCACCCCGGCAAACACGTACCAGGTCAGCCCCACAGGGTAGTTCTCCAGCAACTCGCGGGTCAGCGCCTCCGGGCTCTGACCGGTGACCTCCACCAATTTGCGGAACGCCTCGCCCACGGGCAGGACAGCCTCGCTGACGGAGTCCGGTGACCATCCCAGGGCCTCCACCAACGTGCGCCGCGCCAGTCGGTCCTTGTCGGAAAAATGATGGTAGAGCCACGGCCCCAGCTTGCCCTCCAGGGTCCAGCCAATCAGGATGGGCGCCTGCGAAAAACCGATCCACATGGCCTTCTTGTCCGGCGGAGCCACGTTCCCGAGGAACTCGCTGTACTTTGGACTGGCCAGCATTTCGCCGATGCTGAACACCACCAGCGCCAGCACGATCCAGCCCACCTGCCGGGTCAGGCCAATGCCCATCAGCGCCGTCGCCACCAGTAGCGTGCCGACCAGGAGGCTGTCCGTGGCCCGCATCCGGGCACTCAATCCGGCAAACACAAAACAGGTCAGCATGATCATGCCGGCGTTGATGTTGACGATCCCTTCCGGCTGGATGTTCCGGCCCTCGGCGTCCATCCCGAGCAGAAACTTCGCCACGGCGTTCTGAGCACCGTCCGCACCGAACAAAAACGTCACCATGGGCCGCGTGTCCACCCAATCCTCAACGTACCGGGGCAGCACATCCCAGAGCATGGGA
Organism: Limisphaera ngatamarikiensis; assembly: GCF_011044775.1. NCBI lineage: Bacteria > Pseudomonadati > Verrucomicrobiota > Verrucomicrobiia > Limisphaerales > Limisphaeraceae > Limisphaera > Limisphaera ngatamarikiensis. The sequence continues at coordinate 24,892 of NZ_JAAKYA010000036.1, forward strand.
AACATCAACCACCACACCGAAAAAATCGCCAGATACACGGTCAGATGGGGTTTGCGCAGCTCCGCAAGGGACTCCCGCCACAGGGGTTGTTCGCGTTCCAATCCGGCGCGGATGCGTGCCCGCCGGGCCAGCCGTTCTTCCAACCCCGGTTCACGATAGGTCAGCAACAGCAGAAAGTTCAGGCAGATCACCGCCGCGTTGGTGTAAAAGACCGCCTGCCATCCCATGTGCGACCGCATGTGCAGCGCGACCAACGGCCCGATCCAGCCGCCGATGTTGACGGCCTGGTAAAAGATGCCCCAGGCCATGCTGCTGTTGAGCCGGTGGGTCGCCCGGATCAGCGTCCCCTGAATCCCCGGCTTGAAGATGGCCGTCCCCACCGCCAGGAACATGGCCCCCACGAAAAACCCCGCGTAGGTCTGCCACCAGGCCATGATCAGATACCCCAGACACTTCAGCGCCGTGGAAAGGAAGATGGTCGGCTTGTATCCGTACCGGTCCGACAGGCCGCCGGTGAACACCGGCACCAGCGATTGCACCAGGTTCCACGTCATCAGCAACGTGCCGAATGTGGCCATGGTCACCCCCAGGCCGTGCTCGGAAACGGGCCGCGTCGCGTACAAGGTGGCCACGGCCCGGACGCCGTAGTAGGCCAGGCGCTCGATCATCTCCATGGCACCCACGACCCAAAAGACGAACCCCAGGCTTTTGATGGACGCCCACATGCCGAGCTGCTTGACATCCGCCAGCGGATTTCCGGGTGCTTGGGCGGTACGATCCGACAACGACACGGAAGGTTCGGAAGGAGGCGGGTTCATCGGCATGCAAGGGATGGACCTGGACAAGGTTGACTCAGGGGCAGGGGCGCAACCACAACCTGCGGAAAGCCGCACCGGTTCCTCCGGGGTACATCACCACGTGAACGACCCGGATTGGCGCGCGTAGCCCCGCGCCGGGCTGATTGCCCTGCCGTTGTCATCGCCGGGCGACTTTGCCAACGGAACCGTTTCCCGACAAGCGCCGATCCTGAATTGCCCGCCGGTCAGGGCCGGGCACCTGTTTGTCTTCCGACCGGATGACGCCAGGCCACGGCAACGAGGAGGGAAGCAGATAGGTCGCCCGTCGGTTCCTCAACCCGCGGCCCGGGCCGCACCACGACGCCGATCCAGCCACCGGCGCAGCCGGTCCAGACCCTGCCGGAGCGACTCCTCGCCCCGGGGGGAGAATCCCTCGCCCAGGCCGAAGTCCTCCCCGGGCAACGCCAGCAACCACGCCGGTGGTACACGACCGTACAGGGCTTCCGCCAGGGCAAGGACGCCGGCAGGGGAACAATCGTGGGTTCCGAGGGTGGAACCGGTGTGAGGGCGGAGCCGTTGCAATCGGACCCGGGCGGGCCCGCCCACGGCAGCATCCACGAACACCACCGCGGCCGCCCGGCTGACCGGTTCGGCGAGGTCGGGTGTAAGCTGCTGACAGATTCTCACTTCCACGCCGGGCCGCACTTCGGCGGCCAGCGTTTCGGCCAGAGCCACGCCCAGTCCGTCATCCCTCCGCAGGGGGTTGCCGTAGCCGAGGACCAGCACCGGCGCGGCTCCGGCGCGGCTCCGGCGCGGCCCTGGCTCAGTCGCGTCGCAGTTCCTGCAGGAGCTGGCCATCGGGGCCAAGGATGCGAACCACCATGGGCATGCGGCCCACGGCATGGGTGGAGCAGCTCAGGCACGGATCGTAACACCGGATGCCGTGCTCGATGCGATTCAACACGCTTTCCGGCACCGGCACGCCCCGCACGTAGTGGCGCGCGATCTGCGCCACCGTCCGGTTCATGGCCAGGTTGTTCTGGCCGGTGGCGATGATCAGGTTGACCCGGCGGAGCAGACCGTTGCGATCCACCGTGTAGTCGTGGAACAGCGTGCCGCGCGGGGCCTCGCTCACGCCCACGCCGCGCAGGCTGTTGATTCCCGCATCGGCGCGCAGCTCGTCGCTCAGCAGGTCGGGATCGTCCAGCATCTGTTCGATCCGCTCCACGCAGGTGAGGATCTCGATCAACCGCGCGTAGTGGTAGAGGAAGGCCGAGTTCACCGCTCCACGGCCCAGCTTCTTGAAATACTGCAGTTCCGCGTCGGCCAGGGGCGTGCCCATCCGCCGCGCCACATTCAGCCGCGCCAGGGGTCCCACGCGGTACATCCCATCCGGCAGACCCAGCGGTTTGTAGAAGGGCGACTTCAGGTACGAACCGGACTGGACGGCCTCGCCAATCACCTCGTCGTAACGCTGCGGATCCACATCGTCGGCCAGCACGTTTCCGCTGCCGTCCACAAACCGGAGTCGGCCGCCGTAATGCTCCCAGGTGCCGTCCCCGGCCACGAGGCTCATGTACAGCGACGGGAAATTGCCGTAGATCTGGACCTCGCGTCCGTGGGATTTGAGCGTCTTCTTGAACAGGTCGATCGCCATCTGGACCGTGGCGCGTGCCTCGGGGATCCAGCCCCGCAACCGGTCCCGGCCCTCGGGCGTCAAGGGATTGCGCACACCGCCGGGCACCGCCCAGGAGGGATGAATCTTCCGGCCGCCGAGCTGTTCGATCACCTCCTGGCCGAATTGCCGCAGCCGGATCCCGGCCCGGGCCAGCTCCGGTTGCGCTGCGATCAGGCCGAACACGTTGCGCCGGTCCGGCGGACTGTCCCAGCCCAGAACAAAATCCGGCGCGCTCAAATGAAAGAAACTCAGGGCGTGGCTCTGCACAATCTGCCCCAGGTTCATCAACCGGCGCAGTTTCTCGGCCGCCGGCGGGATGTCCACCGCCATGATGGCGTCACCGGCCTTCGCCGAGGCCAACAGGTGACTGACCGGACAAATCCCGCACACGCGGGCCGTCAGACCCGGCATTTCGCTGAACGGTCGGCCTTCGCAGAATTTCTCGAACCCGCGGAACTCGACCACGTGAAACTCAGCATCGGCCACGTTGCCGGCCTCGTCCAGGTACAGGCTGATTTTGGCGTGGCCTTCGATGCGGGTGACCGGATCAATGACGATGCGTTGAGCCATGGTGATTCGTGCGTGCAAACATTCTCATCGCGCCGCGCCTGCGGCGCATTTGCAAAATCGGTCGGGCGTAATTTCCCGGATCATGTTCGGAACCTGCCTCTTCAGCCGAACTTGAGCTGCGGTCCCTCCAGGGCGGGGGCACGCCCCTCCAACAGGGCCGTCAACACGGCCCGAATCCGATCCGCCGGCGGCGGGCAACCGGGCAGGTAATACTCCACCGGCACCACCTCGTGCACGGGCATCACCCGCGGCAACAAGGGCGGCACGATCCCTTCCCGGGACGGGATCCCCGGGTTTTCCTGGGCGCATTCCACGTACGCCCGCCGCAGAACCAGCTCGGCATTTCGCGGCCCGAGCTGGTTGCGAATGGCGGTGACGTTGCCCGTCACGGCGCAATCGCCGAAGCTGACCAGCACCCGCGTTCGCTCCCGGATCCGCTCCAGCAGCTCAAGATGATCCGTGTTGCACACGGCCCCCTCAATCAGGCAGACGTCCACACCCTCCGGATACTCCTTGTGATCCACCAACGGGCTGTAAACCACCTCAACCCGCCGGGCCAGTTCCAGGAGGAACTCGTCCAGGTCCAGGAAGGACATGTGGCAGCCGGAACAGCCGCCCAGCCAGACGGTGGCCAGTTTTATGCGATCCATTGTTTCTCCTCCCGCGCCGTGACAATGAACTCCAGTTTGTGCCGGTCATGGTGCATTTCCCCGGTGCTGAGGCCCTTGTAATAGAGTGCGCCCGTGGGACAGGCCATGACGCATTTGCCGCAATTCGTGCAGGAATCCGACTCGCCCCAAGGTTGGTTCAGATCCGTGATGATCCGGCAGTCGGCACCGCGCCCGGCCACGTTCTTGGTGCCGGCGCCCTCAATGTGCCAGCAAACCCGCACGCACCGGGTGCAGAGGATGCACCGGTTGTGGTCCATCCCGAACAGCGGATGGCTCTGGTCCACCACCAGTTGCGGGTGCTGGTAGGGAAAGCGTACGTGGTCCATCCCGGCCTCGTAGGCCAGCGCCTGCAACTCGCAGTTGCCGTTGGACACGCAAACCGAACACACGTGGTTGCGTTCCGCAAACAGCAGTTCCAGCGTCATCCGCCGGTACTTGCGCAACCGGTCCGACACGGTCCACACCTCCATGCCCTCGGCCACCTTGGTGGTGCAGGCCGGCAGGAGTTTGTTGGACCCGGCCACCTCCACCAGGCAGAGGCGGCAGGCGCCCACGTCGTAGACACCCTCGAGATGGCACAGGGTGGGGATCCGGATCCCGGCGTCCTGCGCCGCCTCCAACACCGTGGCACCGGCGGGTGCGCTGACCGGTTTGCCGTCAATCGTCAGTGTGACTGCAGCCATGGCGAAAATCCTCCAGGTTCAGGGCCGCCCGACCACCGCCGCCGGATGGAGCGAACGCTCCGGTTTGAGCCGGCGTTCGTATTCATGCCGGAAAAACCGGAGCGTGCTGAGCACGGGATTGGGCGCGGTCTGCCCCAGCCCGCACAGGCTGGTGTGCTTGACCATGTCGCAAAGCTCCTCGAGCAGCGCCAGATCCCGGGCGGTGGCCCGCCCCTCCAGGATCCTGGTCAACAACCCGTGCATCTGGACCGTGCCGGCCCGGCAGGGGATGCATTTCCCGCAGGATTCGTCTTTGCAGAACTCCATGAAAAACCGGGCCACGTCCACCATGTCGGTGGTCTCATCCATGACAATCATGCCACCGGACCCCATGATGGACCCCAGGCGGGTGAGGGATTCGTAATCCACCTCCACGTCCATCAGCTCGGCCGGAATGCAACCACCGGAAGGCCCGCCCGTTTGGACCGCCTTGATCCGGGCCCCGCCCGGCGCGCCACCACCCATCTCCTCCACGATGGTCCGCAAGGTTGTGCCCATGGGCACCTCGATCAGGCCGGTGTTCTTCACCTTGCCGGCCAGGGCAAACACCTTGGTACCCTTGCTCTTCTCGGTGCCAATCCGGGCAAACCAGTCCGCGCCGTTCCGGATGATGGCCGGCACGTTGGCAAAGGTCTCCACATTGTTGATCAGGGTGGGACAACCCCACAGACCGCTCTCGGCGGGGAAGGGCGGGCGCGGCCGCGGCGTGCCCCGCCGGCCCTCGATCGAAGCCATGAGCGCGGTCTCCTCTCCGCACACAAACGCCCCGGCCCCAATCCGCAGTTCCACGTTGAAATTCAGGGGCGAGCCGAAAATGCCGCTACCCAGGATCCCCAGCCGCCGCGCCTGTTCAATGGCCAGGCGCAATCGCCGAATGGCCAGCGGATACTCCGCCCGCACATAAATGAAACCCTGTTCGGCCCCCACCGCATAGGCGGCAATGGCCATGCCCTCCAGCACACTGTGCGGGTCGCTCTCCAATACGCTGCGGTCCATGAAGGCTCCGGGATCGCCCTCATCCGCGTTGCAGACCACGTACTTCCTGGGCCCGGGCGACTTGGCCACCGTGCTCCACTTAAGCCCGGTGGGGAAACCGGCCCCGCCCCGACCCCGCAGGCCGCTGGCCATGATGGCCTCGATCACCTCGCGGGGTTCCATCTCAATCACCGCATCGTGCAAAGCACGGTACCCGTCGGCGGCGATGTAGGATTCGATCCGCTCCGGATCCACCACGCCACTGTTGGCCAGCACGATGGGCAGTTGCCGCGTGAAAAACGGATGCTGCAGGTCCGCCTGTTCCAGCGGCGGTTTCCCGCCGCGCACCCGTTCCAACAGCTGACGGGCGTTCTCGGGCGTGACCTTCTGGTACAACTCGTTCGCCGGGTCCACGTGCACCAGCGGACCCTGGCTGCACAACCGGAGACAGCCGACCCCGCGCACCTCCACCTGATCGGCCAACCCCAGCTCGGCCACCGCCTGATCGAGCTGTTTCTTCACCTGATCGCTGCCGGCCGACAGGCAGCCCGCGGCGGTGCAACACCGCAAGGTGTACGGTTTGCGCGACGCCAGTTCCTTTTCCTTAATGGCCAGAAGTTGATTCAGATCCATGGGTCAACCAGGGTTGCAGGGTGGCAAGAACACTTTCCGGCGTCTGACGCGGCGCCACCTGGCCGTCGAATACAACGGCCGGCGCAATACCGCACGCCCCGATGCACCGGGCCACAAGCACCGAAACCTGACCGTCCGGCGTGGTCTGCCCGGCGCGCACGCCCAATTGCGACTCCAGCGTCGCCAGGATCTTGTCGGCGCCCTTGACGTAACAGGCCGTGCCCATGCAGACGACACAGGTGTGCTTGCCCGCCGGTTTGAGCTGGAAAAAGTGATAGAACGTGGCCACGCCGTACACACGGCTGGGAGGCAGCTTCAGCCGCTGCGCCACAAACAACAACAGGTCATCGTCCAGGTAGCCGAAAAGCTCCTGGGCCTTGTGCAGGATTTCGATGAGCGCGTCCTGGCGGTGCTGGTGCTTCTTCATGTGCGCTTCCAGGATCTTGTAGCGCTTGTCACCAGCCGCACGGGCCAGCGCTTCCTGCATCCGCTTCCGCTTGGGCGTGGCAAGGGTGGTCATCATGGGTATCCTTTCCTGCCGGTCCCGCATCCCTCCGGGGTCCGGCACCTTGCTGGCTGCAACGTGCCGGAAGGGGCGCGACAGGGCATTACACTTTTTGGCTTTCGATGGGCCAAAATTGTTGCAGTTGCCAGGTGAAGGTCAACCTCCGAATCGAGTCCGGTCCATGCGATCCTGCAAGGGTGCCTCGCGACCCGGCTTCCGGGGAGATGCCGGTTTGATCCCGGGTGCCGGCCCGGCGTCGCAGAGCGTTGCGTGGACGCGCAGCGAGGTTCATCCACCCGGCAGGGCATGGCAACCCTCGCCATGTGGCGGGCCAACCCGAAACCGGCCGGGGCTCCGGAATCCGTGGTTGCCTCGTTCAGGCCCGCGTTTCTCTGAAGCCGCCGGAAGCGCACCCTGTCCGGGGAATTGAAGCGCCCCCCGGTAGCCTGTCCACTGAGCCGAGTTGCCCCCGGTGCAGTTCATGACCCGTCTTCCGGGTGCGAACCTTTTTCTGCCGGGTTCGGACAAGACTTTCCGCCGATTTTGGCTATACTTCGCCCGTATGAGCAGCAGCAACCCGGTGTCATTGACACGTGACGTGGAGGCGACCCTGATCCCTGTGGGGACGAAGGTAACCCTGATGAAGGGGGAGCAGGCCTACATCACCCAGTCGTTGGGCGGCAGTTACACGGTGATTGTCAACGGGAACATGTTCCGGATCGAGGGCAAGGACGCCGACGCCCTGGGCCTGCCGGTGCAAACCCAGGTTGTCGCCACCGGCAAACCCATGACCCGGGAGGAGGTCGAGAAACAGGTCTGGGAGGTCCTGAAAACCTGTTACGATCCGGAGATCCCGGTGAACATCGTGGACCTGGGCCTGATCTACGACTGCGTGGTGACGCCCATTGAGGGTAAGGAAAACGCCTATCGCGTGGACGTGAAGATGACCCTGACGGCCCCCGGTTGCGGCATGGGCCCGATGATCGCTCAGGACGCCCAGAACAAGATTCTTTCCATCGAGGCCGTCGAAGAGGCCAACGTCGAGGTGGTCTGGGATCCGCCGTGGAACCAGTCCATGCTCTCGGAGGCCGCCAAGCTGCAACTGGGCCTGATGTGAAAAGCATCCCGACAATCCCGGCCATGGAGACAGTGACCGACACGGCTGCGGCCAATCGGGACACCACCGCTGCCACGGGTCCGACCCCGACCGGCGGGGTGGACTGGCACCGGCTGCGCGAGGACTTCCCCATCCTGCACCAGACGGTGCATGGCAAGCCGCTGATCTACTTCGACAATGCGGCCACCAGCCAGAAACCCCGGGTGGTCATCGAGACATTGCGCCGTTATTACGAACGGGACAACGCCAACGTCCACCGCGGCATCCACGAACTGAGCAACCGCGCCACCCAGGCCTACGAGGCGGCCCGAACGCGTGTGGCCCGCTTCCTGAACGCCCGCAGCCCGGACGAGATCGTCTTCACCCGCGGCACCACCGAGGGAATCAACCTGGTGGCGCAGGCCTGGGGACTCCAAAACCTCCGCCCGGGCGACGTCATTTTGCTGACCGAGCTGGAGCACCACAGCAACCTGGTGCCCTGGCAGATGCTGGCGCAACGGGTGGGGGCAAAACTGGCCTTTGTACCCGTCACCGGCGATGAGGGTCTGGTGGATGAACGGCGCCTGGCCGAATTGCTGGCGCCGCCGGTGAAACTGTTTGCCATGGTGCACGTGTCCAACTCGCTCGGCGTCGTGAATCCCGTGGCGGATTGGTGCGCCCGGGCACGGCAGCGGGGGATTGTCACCCTGGTGGATGGAGCCCAGAGCGCGGGGCACATGCCGGTGGACGTGCAGGCGATCGGCTGCGATTTCTTCGTCTTTTCGGGCCACAAGACCTGCGGGCCGACGGGTGTGGGGGTGTTGTATGGCCGCCGGGAACTCCTGGAACACATGCCCCCATGGCAGGGGGGCGGCGAAATGATCCTGTCGGTCGACTACCACCAGACCACCTTCAAGGCGCCCCCTCACCGGTTTGAAGCCGGTACACCGGACATTTCGGGGCCGATCGGGTTGCACGCGGCCCTGGATTATCTGGATGGCATCGGCCGGGCGCGCATCTGGCAGCACGACCAGGAACTGGCCCAGTACGCGTACGACCGATTGGCCGCCATCCCGGGCATCCGGTTGTTTGGGCCCAAACGGGGCCGGGCCGGCCTGGTCAGTTTCCTGCTGAACGACGTGCACGCGCACGACGTGGTCACCCTGGCCGACCGGGAAGGAATTGCCCTGCGCGGAGGGCACCATTGCACCCAGCCGTTGATGCGCAAACTGGGGGTCGAATCCACCGCACGGGCCAGCTTCTACTTCTACAACACATTCGAAGAGGTGGACCGTTTCGTGGAGGTGATCCGCGCCATCCAGAAGTTCTTCAGCCGCTGAACCGCGCGGGCCCGCGCAGGAGTTGTCCTCCGGGCCGGCGGGAGCTGCGCGAGCGGCCGCGGGATGCATGCGGCTTCCGCACTGCCGGCCGCCCGTTCAGGTACGGTTACGACCGGCATTTGTGCCGGCTTGTCTCCGGTCCTGCCCGTTCACGCCCCTGGTCTCGCATGTGGCATCGATCGTGCTGCGTTGCAAGCTGGTGGAAGGCGAGTAGGTTGACGGATGAGCCGGGACCCCTCCGGCGGCCGTTCCATCCAGGTGCCGGCCTATGAACCTGGTGCAACCATGCTGTCGGGCTCGATTGACGGCCGAGGACCTCGAGCTGGTCCGATCGGTCCTCGCAGCGGAGGAACGTCAGCGTCCCGCCCTGGACCGGTTGTTGTCGGACGAGGAGGCCCGGGACCTGCTCCTGGATCATCCCGCGCTGCTTCGCGCATTGTTGGAGGCTCGCACCTGTCTGCCGGTCTCGGCCCGACTCTACTTTTACGTGCTGGTCCGGCACGTGCTGGTTCGCGGCGGGCTGGATGATCGCTCCGTGGCGGATTATGTGGCGGAGATGCTGGCCGAGTTTGCCCGGACTGAACGGTGGCGCCGGCCGCTGCCGGAGCGCGAGTTGAGCGTGGATTACCTCTACGAGATCCTGGCCGCCCTGCGCGAGGTGGACGACGTCACGGCGTTCGTTTTGCGGACCCATCTGGCCAATCACACGCTTTTCCTGTCCGGGTTGTTCGCGCCCTACCTGGAGCGGCGGGAACAGCGCCGGGGCGCGCCGGGCGTGCAATATTACGAAGCGGTGGGCCGGGCCAGTTACCGGGCGGCTCGGGATCACCGGCTGGCCCGCCAGTATGGCTTGACGGAAATCTTCGACACGTTGGCCGAGCAATTCGCGCTCATCCGACAAGCGCTGGGGGACCTGGCCGACCGTCTGTTGGCCCTGGAAGGTCTGGATCCGGGTCTGGAAAAGGTCCTGCGCCAGTGGGCAACCGGGGCAAACGAAGGCATCACCAACTGATCCCGGGGCGACGCAACGGTTCGGCAGGGAGGCCCCGCCCGGAGAGGGCGGCCTACATCTGTTCCAGTACTTCCACGCCCAGAACGTCCAGGCCGAGTTGCAGCACCCGCGCAGTGACCTCGCACAGGTACAGGCGATGACTGCGTTCCGGTTCGGCCGCCCTCAGCACGGGACAGGTCTCGTAGAAGCGCGTGAAACGGCCGGCCAGCTCGTACAGGTAGTTGCAGAGGTAATTGGGACGGTAATCCTCGGCCACGGCTTGCAGGACGAGGCCGAAGTCCAGCAGATGCCGGCCCAGGGCCAGTTCCTCGGGGGTTTGCAGGGTGAACCCGTGGGCCACCGAGGCCCGGGCCGCCTCGTGGGTGAGGCCGCCCTTGCGAAAGATGCTGGCAATGCGGGCATAGGCGTATTGCAGGTAGGGCGCGGTGTTGCCCGTCAGCGACAGCATCCGATCCCAGCTGAACACGTAGTCGCTCTGGCGATTGGAGAGCAGGTCGGCATATTTGACCGCACCGATGCCCACCACACGGGCGATCCGCCGTCGGTCGGCTTCGGGCAGGTCCGGTTGCTTGGCCGTCACCACGGCCAGGGCCCGTTCCTCGGCTTCGTCCAGCAGGTCCTCCAATTTGACCGTGTCGCCGGACCGGGTTTTGAACGGTTTGCCGTCCTCCCCGAGGATCGAGCCGAACCAGACATGGACCAGTTTGACGTGGGCAGCCTCGGGCCGCCACTTGCGGAAGGCGGCGAACACCTGCCGGAAATGAAGCTGTTGGCGGGCGTCGGTGACGTACAGGATCTCGTCCGGATGCCAGGTCTCGATCCGGTAGGCCAGCGTGGCCAGATCGGTGGTGGCATAGTTGAAGGCCCCGTCACTCTTCTGAATGATCAGGGGCGTGTCTTTCAGGTCGGGGAGATCGTCGAAGAACACCACCTTGGCGCCCTCACTCTCCCGGGCCAGACCCAGTCGAACGAACTCGTCCACCAGCGCCTGCAGGCGCGGATGGTAGAAACTTTCGCCCAGGGTGAAGTCGAATTTTACCCCCAATCGCTCGTAAATCCGGTCGAACTCGGCCCGGCTAAGGGCCGTCATTTGCCGCCAGATGGCCAGGTTTTCCGGGTCGCCGCCCTGCAACGCCACCAGCTCCTGCCGCGCCGCCTCCATCAGGGCCGGATCCTGCTGGCACGCAGCGTGCACGGTTTTGTACAGACGTTCCATCTCCGCAATGGCGTTGCGGCTCAGGGCGGCCGGGTCGAGGAACCGTTTCCAACCCAGCAACAACATCCCGAACTGCGTGCCCCAGTCGCCCAGGTGATTGTCGGTGATCACCCTGTGGCCCAGACGCCACAACGCGCGCGCCAGACTGTCACCGAGGATGGTGGACCGGATATGACCCACGTGCATGGGCTTGGCGACGTTGGGTGAACTGAAATCCACCACCACCGTCCGGGTGGCCGCCGCCCGGCCCACGAACGGCACCGGTTCCTCCGCCGCGGCAGCCAGGGCGGCCGCCACGGCTTCGGGACGCAGCCGGAAATTAATGAACCCCGGTCCGGCCACCTCGACCGAACTGCACAGATCCTGCAGGTTGAGCCGGGCCAGAACCTCCGACGCCAACTGGCGGGGATTCACCCGGCGGACCTTGGCCAGGCTCATGACCGCTACAGCCTGGTAATCGCCGAATTTCGGGTCGGGACAGGGCCGGACTTGGACGGTTTGCAGGTCCGCCTCGGGACAAACCTCGGCCACCGCCGCTCGCAAGCGTTCCTGAATGATCTCTGCAGGCAATGCCATGGAAACCCGTTTGTTCCCCGGATCGGAAAGCGGACCGACGGCAGGCCGCGGGCCGGACCATGGATCGGCGGCCCGCACGGCCGCGGCGCCTCATTTCTTGCCGCAATGCTGCCGGATGATGTCCATCATCGTCTCGGCGTCCGGGGCTTCCTCCAACGCCTTCCGGAACTCCGCCTTGTGCAGCAGTTTGGCAATGTTGGCCAGCGTGTGCAGGTGTTTCTGGAACTGGCCCTGCGGCACCAGAAACAGCATGACCAGCTTGACCGGCTGATTGTCCAGCGCCTCGAAATCCACACCGCGACGGGATCGGCCCAGAGCCCCCACCACCTCCTGAATCACGTCCGTGGAGGCGTGTGGGATCCCGATGCCGAAGCCGATGCCGGTGCTCATGGAGTTTTCGCGTTTCCGCACCACGGCCACCACCGCGTCCCGGTGTTCAGGCCGGATTTTCCCGGTGGCAACCAATACATCGACCAGCTCGTCAATGGCCTCCCAACGATTGGTGGCTTTGAGGTCCGTGACGATCTGATCCTTGGTCAGAATGTCGGCCAAATCCATAGTGTGCCGCAATCAGCCGGTGCATTTGGCCCGAACCCCACGCGGTTAGCAAGAAGGAATTCCAACTTTGGGCCCGGACCGGCCAACACCCTGCGGAAGCCCGGACCGCTTCGAGCCATGGCGAATCGGCACCGGACCATTCTGAAGACGGCGGCCCCCTGTGGACCTTCCCGGTGCACGCCCTGGGAGCATGAGCCGCCGCGCCCGCCGACCCAACAAGCCGTTGTGCCGGCCCCAAATCCCCGCCGGTGGCCCCAGACCCCCACGCTGGTTCCGCCGCTTTTCATTGAGGTTGCCGCTGGCACGCCCCCAAAAACCCCTCAGGCTGGAGGGGCTTGGGCCGGCCGGTTGGGACGGCCCCGAGGTTGAGACCGGTGGAGCACCCGGCCATGGAGATGCTCCCGACCTTGTCGAACCCCTTGGAAGGTCAACGGCCGGCCCAACCACGGCCCATTTGCGACCAGCTGCAGCCGCAGCCGCCGGGTGTGTCCCTTGAGGCCCGGGCGTCCGGGTGTGCCCGCAAAGCCGGTTTACCTTGGTGGTGCCGCCCCAAGGGCACCCGGAAACCTGCCACGCCCGCAACGTTCTCCCCCGGTCACCCTGAGGAGATGAGCGCCGGTGTTCCGGGCGCTGAAAATGGTGGGTTGCTTTTCAACTGGGCGCGTGGCACTTAGTCAGTGCAGCGAACCAAAATCATGGCAAAAGAAGAACCCATCGAGCTCACTGGAGTTGTGACCCAGGTCTTGCCGGGGACGATGTTTCGGGTGGCCCTCCCCAACGGGCATGAGGTTCTGGCGCACATCTCCGGCAAGATGCGGAAACACTTCATTCGAATCAGCGTGGGCGACAAGGTCAGCGTGGAAATGTCGCCCTACGACCTGAACAAGGCCCGAATCACCTACCGACATCCGTAGGGGGTGCGGGTGGGGGTAACGGACCGGTTTTTGGCGGGGCAGCCCTTGCACGGCTCCGGGTTCCGGAGCGGTGCAAGGGCGGTTCATTTGGCATCCAACACCTGCCGAATGCGCTCGAGCAACGCGTCGGGTTGGAACGGCTTGGACAGGAAGGCCTGGCCGGGCGCCAGGTCCAGTGTATGCCCGGCCAGTTCCTGGCTGTAGCCGCTTATCAGGATGACGCGCAGGGCCGGCTTTTGTGCCTGGAGCTGCCGGGCCAGCTCGCGGCCGTTCATGGGACCGGGCATGACCAGGTCGGTGATGAGCAGCTGGATATCTGAACCATGCCGGTTCCAGATCTCCAGGGCTTCTTCGGCGTCGCGAGCACTCCAGACCCGGTACCCGTACCGTTCCAACGCCGCATGGGTCAGCCGGCGCAAGGCTTCATCGTCTTCCACAAGCAACACGGTCTCGGTGCCGCCGGGTGGGGTGGCCCGTGCTTCGGCCCGGTTGGCGGTCGTAGGTTCGCCCGCCAGGGGCAGATGGATTGTGAAAGTTGTGCCCTGCCCCACGGCGGTTTCGACCTCAATCCAGCCATGGTGTTGCTGGACGATGCCATAGACGGTGGCCAGCCCCAGGCCGGTGCCTTTGCCGGGCTCCTTGGTCGTGAAAAAGGGTTCAAAGATGTGGCTCAGCACCTCCGGCGGTATCCCGCACCCCTCATCCTGGACGCGCAGGACGGCGTAGCGTCCCGGCCTGGCGGAAGGTTGGTGTTCCACGGTTTCAGGCCCGACAGTCAGTTCGGAGGTCTGGATGAACAACCTCCCGCCGCGGGGCATGGCGTCGCGGGCATTGACGGCCAGGTTCAAAAGCACCTGATCCAGCATCCCCGCGTCCGCGCGCAACCACAGGGGTGCAGGGTGGAGATCGAGTTGCAGGCGGATGTCCTCACCGATGATGCGCCGGAGCATCTTGGCCAGGCCGGTCACGCTTTCGTTCAGGTCCAGCGTCCGCAATTGCAGGACCTGCCGGCGGCTGAACAACAGCAGTTGCCGCGTGAGGTTGGCGGCCCGTTCGGCTGCGGCGTGGATTTGCCGGAGCCCCTCCCGGACCTCGGGCGTCAGAGACGCCTCCTCGCTGAGCAACTCGGCCTGCATGAGGATGGTGGTCAGGATGTTGTTGAAGTCATGCGCCACGCCGCCGGCCAGTCGCCCCACCGCCTCCATCTTTTGGGCTTGGAGCAATTGCTGCTCCAGCTCCCGTTCGCGGGTAATGTCGCGGGTGACGCCAACCCAGCGTTCCACGCGGGGACCGGCTCCGGCCGCCGGATAGATCCGGGACCGAACCCACCGGACACGCCCGTCCGGCCGCACGATGCGGTACTCAAGGTCCCGGGTACCGGACCCGTTACCAAGACGCGACAGGAAATGCTCGACCCGCTCGCGATCCTCGGGATGAACGTAGTGCATCCAAACCTTGGGGTTCTCCAGGAGCTGCTGGAGCGGCACCTGCCAGATTCGTTCGAAGGCGGGACTGATGTAGAGGAACTGTCCGCTGGCGGCGTCCTTGATCCAGAAACAGTCCTCGACCGTCGCAGCCAGCTGCCGGAACCGTTCTTCACTGGCGGCCAGGCGTGCCTCGGCCGCCCGCCGGGCCTCCTCCTTCGCCTGGGCCTCCAGGGCGAACCCGAGGTCCTGCGCCAACTCCTCGAGCAGCTGGATCTCCTCCGCGTCGAAAAAACCGGCCGTGGCAGCATACAGGTTGAACACGCCCTGCACCTGGCCTTCGACGAGGATGGGCAACGACGCCATGGCGCGATACCCCCGTGCAAGGGCCGCGGCACGCCACGGCTCGGCCTCGGGTGCGGTGGCAATGTCGTTGCACACCACGGGGTGACCGCCCGCCAGGGCCTCCCGGGTAAGCGTGCAACCCAGGGCCGCATCCTCCAAAAACCGCTGAACGATCCACAGGGTGTCGGGGTCTGCACCGGCACTGGCCACCACACGCAGCGGACCGCCCCGCGGTTCGCGCAAAGCAGCGCAGGCCATCACAAATCCGCCGGTGTGAACCGCAATGCGGCACGCCCCCTCCAGCAGCGCAGCGGGCCGCCGCTCGCGCACCAGAAGCTGATTGATTTGACTGAGGACGGCGTAGGTGCGGTTGAGGCGGACGAGCCGCTCCTCCGCCAGACGCTGTTCGGTGATGTCCTGGGAGGCCCCGTACACGCGCACCACCCGCGTGCCGGTCTCGTCAAAGACCGGTTCGGCGTAGTCGCGCAACCACCGCACCTCCCCCGTGGCGGTCACCCAGCGCATCTCGCAGACGTCCCGATGGCCGCTGGCGACCCGACGGGCGTGCTCAAGCGTTTTGGGCAGGTCCTCCGGGTGCACCAGGGTTTGCCAGCCGCCCCGGGCAATCACCTGCTCCAGCGTCAGGCCGAAAACCCGGGTGAACGAGTCCGTGACCCACTCCCCGATCAGTTCGCCCCCGGGGGTCACCCGGAAAATGTAGGCGTAGTCGGAAACCAGGTTGGCGATGATCCGATTGCGCGTCTCACTTTCGCGCAGGGCTTCTTCGGCCCGTTTCCGCTCGGTGATGTCAATGGCGCTGCCGATGGCCGCCGGCCGCCCCTCCCAGAGAATGGCACTCGCAGCAAAGTCAATCCAGCGTTCGCTGCCATCCTTGCGGAGGATCTTGAATTCGTATCGGGTGGGCACGGACTCGCCGCGCTGTCGGGCCAACCCGCGTTGTCGGACCAGCTCCCGATGATCCGGATGAACGACCTCCCAAAACCGGGTCTGGAGAAGTTCCGTTTCAGTCCGGCCGGTCAGCGTGCAGGCCGCCGGGTTCACATAGACGAAGTGCTCGCCGGCATAGACAAAGATGGCTGTGGCGGAACTTTCCGCCAGGCGCCGGAATCGTTCCTCGCTCTGGCGCAGTTTTTCCTGAAGGGCCAGCGTCTCCGTCACATCCCACAGCACGCTGACCACCCCGAAGAGTTGCCCGGCCGCGTCGAACAAGGGCGCTGCATGCGCCAGGACATCCCGTCGCGAACCGTAGGGCCGCTCGAGCCGCACAACTTCTCCACCCACGGGCTGACGCCCGGCCAGGCACCGGGCCAACCACAAGTCCGCCGGATCCAACGGCGCGCCGTCGGCCCGGTAAAACCGCGACGCACCACAAAACCGGTCGACCGGATCCCGGAGGCGGAGGTGGCGTCCAAACAGACTTTGTGCCTGCGCATTGTGGTACAGGATCAAACCCTCCGCGTCGCAAAGACATGCCGCCGCCGGAAGGGCATCCAGGGTCTGCATCAGATGGTCCCGGGCGCTCTGGAGCTCGGCGTTGGCCTGGCGTAGTTGAGCACACTTTTCCTCCAGCTTCCGGATCAACACACGGGCATGACGCTGCTGCAACACCGCCGGGTCGAGGTCGGGGGAAATCTCCGCCGCCCGGAGTTGCCTTTGACGGGCTTGATCCAACACCGACCGCAGCCGGTTCACAAACTCGTCCGGGTCCGCCGGTTTGAGAATGAACGCATCGGCTCCCAGGTCACGGACCAGCTGTTCATCCTCCGGTTCCTTGTAGGTGGCGGTGTAAACCACAAAAGGGACACTTCTCAGGGTCGCATCCGCCTTCCACTGCCGCAGCAGGGTAAAACCATCCATCACCGGCATCAGAAGGTCGCTGATCACCAGGTCGGGCCGACATTGTCGGGCCCGCTCCAGCGCTGCGGCACCATGTCGGGCTTCCACAACCTCAAACCCCTGGCCCGTCAGCAGCGAACGCAGCAGGTAGAGGTTGTCCTCATGATCATCCACAATGAGTACACGCATGATGAACCAGCCGGTTGAGGACCATTCAACTGAAAGGCTCTCACACCAGTATCCCCCGGGTCAATCCGGGTTCGAACGGTCGGGACCGCTCCGGAATCGCCGGATGTGCGGTCGGCACAGTAAAAGTGGGGCTGGACCCTGGTCGGCTTCATGGGGCGTTGGATCGATCCCGCCGGGGAGTTTCAGCCGCAGGTACCCCAACGTAAGCCTCCACCTCCCGGACGAACGTGTCGGGGTTGATCGGTTTCTCAATGTACCCGGTGCACCCGGCCGCCAGCGCCTTCTCCCGGTCGCCCACCATGGCGTACGAGGTCACAGCGACGATGGGTATGGACCGGAGCCCGGGCAGACGCCGCAGCGCACGGGCCACTTCATACCCGTCCATCCCCGGCAACTGGATATCGAGGAGAATCAGGTCGAACTGTTCCACGGCTGCCAGGGACAGGGCAGCCGGCCCGGTGGGGGCGTGTCGGATCTCGTGGCCGGCCTTTTCCAGCAGGTAGGTGGCCAGGTAACGATTGGCTTCGTTGTCTTCAATCAAGAGAATGCGCATGGTGAGGATGAACCCCGGGGTTCAGGGGGGTCGTGTTTGGGGGATTGCCCGTGGGGCCCCGGTGCCGTCCCGCCACCGCGGAGCCGGCCGGTGGGGAACCGTTCCGGCGCCGTGCCGGTTTTCCCGGGGTGGCACATGCGGCACTTGCATGGCCGGGAGGATGCTCATGTCGGTTTGTTCATGAGCCGGGACCCGTACTCCGCGCTTCTGATGCGCCCGGGTCTCCCCGCGGTTCAACGGGCAGCAGCAAGGTGAACACACTCCCCTGACCGGGTTGGCTGTGCACCTCGATGCGCCCGCCCAAAAGGTCGGCCAGACGCCGACAAATGGCCAGACCCAGGCCCGTTCCCTCATGGGGGCGGCCGGGTCCGGTCTGGAGCTGCTCAAAAGGTTGAAAGATTCGCTCCAGGTTCTCTGCCGCGATGCCGCAGCCCTTGTCCTCAACGCGGAACCGGAGCTCGCGTGCCGATTCCACCAGGTCCACCCAAACCCGGATTCGCCCCTGCTCGGTGAACCGGACGGCGTTGGCGAGAAAGTTCAGGAGAATCTGCTCCACCCGCCGGGCATCGCCCACGGCGCGGTCCACCGCCGGATGCAGCGCAAGTTCCATTGCCAGGCCCTTGGACTCGACCCGCGGGCGAACGGCCTCCACAGCCCGCGTCACCACCTCCCGGACACTGTAAGGGGCCGAGGCAACCTTCATCTGGCCCGCCTCAATCTTGGAAAGGTCCAGGACGTCATTGATCAGGTCCAGTAAATGCCGGGCGTTGTCGCGTACGATGGTGAGCTGTTTGCGTTGTTCCTCGTTCAGAGGCCCTGGCAGTTCTTTCAACAGAACACCGGTAAACCCGAGGATCGAATTCAACGGGGTGCGCAGTTCGTGGCTCATAACGGCCAAAAATGCCGATTTGAGTCGGTCGGCTTCCCGGGCGCGCGCAAGCGCGGTTTCGAGGGAGCGGTTGGCCTTTTGCAGTGCGTCCTCGTGGCGGCACCGCAGGTTGACCTCCCTTCGCAGCCACCCAAAGGTCACCACGAGGGTGACCATGCACAAGACACCGAAACCCAAAAGACCCACCCGTGTCCAAAGCGGCAGGTTCTGCGAGGCCCACCAAACCAGGAAAAACAACCACGCAACCCCCAGCAAAACGACCGCGCAGGCAAAGGCTGCGGAAACACGTCCGAGAGTCCCGGATGGGATAACCCCGAGGCATCCGGCTTTGCCGGTGTGGGTGGGCCCGGACATAAGCCTGCAAGGCCTCTTTACTCCAACCCGGCGAACCTTTCAAGTTCCCGAACCGCGACGCTTCCCGCCGGAAAGAAAAAAAGCTGACGGGCCGACCGCACCGGGGAGAATGGGGGTATGGCGCGGTGGCTCAAGGCGTTGGTGGCGGTGTTCCTGCTGCCGCTCTGTGTGGGGGCGTTTCAAACGCTGGCCCGGGTGATTTCCGCCAGTGGCGGCATGGCCACCTTTTGGTTGCCATTCCTCTGCGGGGCGGCCTGCTGGGTGGTGGTGTTCTGGCTGTTGCCACGGCCCATGTGGCTCTACGTGTTTGGTCACGAACTGACCCATGCCCTGGCAGCCTGGTTGTGCGGGGGCCGGGTCAAACGCATGCGGGTCAGCGCACGGGGCGGACACGTGCTCGTGAGCAAGACCAACTGGTGGGTAACCCTGGCCCCATACTTCGTCCCGATTTACGTGGTGCTCGTCCTGGTGGGGTTCGGCCTCGGTCATTTGCTGTGGGGCTGGGGACGGCACCCGGAGTGGTTATACCTGTTCCTTGGAGCTGCGTATGCCTTTCACGTGACGTTGACCTGGCAGGTGCTCCAAACACGGCAGCCCGACATCACCAGCCAGGGCTGGTTCTTTTCCCTGGTGATCATCGTGTTGGGCAACCTCCTGGTGCCCATGCTGGGCTTGGGGCTGTTGACGGGGGCGGTGCCGCTGGGCACCGTGCTGGGATGGTGGTGGCAGGAAACGGCCCGGGTCTGGCTGTGGTTGAGCCGCGTGATCTGAGGACCCGGCCGGAGGGGATGTCACCGCACCCGGACGCGGAAATTCACACGCACGGTTCGGTCCAATGCCCGACCGGCCGCGCCACGTATTGGATCCGCCGCCGGGTGGGATCTTCCAGCGTGTAGATGGCGAACTCGAAGGGTTCCTGACGATAACTGCCAAGCCACCAGCGGCGCAGCCGATGGGTCAACACCCACCACGGTGTGAGCCAGCGCATCCACAAGGGGGCGGTCCGGCGCAGGCGCAACCATTCCTGCCGGGCACCTTGCTGCCGACTCAGGTTCCCCCCGGTCCAGGTGAACGCCGAGGTGAACCGGCCCAGTACGGTCATCCGGATGCCGGCCCTCAACAGCCGCACCATCCATTCGCCGTCCCCACCGTAACGCCAGGTGGGATCCAGCCAAAAGCCGCCCGGATCCAGGAGCCGGCGCCGGAAAAACATCCCGCAGGAGTACGTACTGAGATGGCATGTCCAGGTGTGGGCCAGGCGGGGCGGCTCAACCCTGCGATGGAAGAGGTATTGACCCCGCCCGTCCACCATGATCACGTCGCCGAACACCACGTCCACCTCCGGCCGTGCCTCGAAGCAATCGGCCACGGCCCGAAGTGCGCCCGGCAGGTACTGTTCATCCGCGTTGAGCCAGCCACAGATCTCCCCCGTGCCGCGACGGAGACCGCGGTTGATGGCATCGTACATCCCCTGGTCCGGTTCGACCTGGAGCCGAACCCGCGAATCGTGGCGCAACCATTCCAGCGTCCCGTCGTCGGAACCGGCGTCCTGGACAATGTGTTCGACCGGCACGCCCTGGTCCGCCACCGAAGCAATGCACAGCCGCAGCCACGGACCCGGACGATAACTGGGTGTGACGATCGTGAACCGCATCACCGGACCAATCCCTCGGCGCTGTCCGAACCCGACGGCATGAGAACCCCGGAGCGCCGGACACCGGGCCGGACTCGACTCACGGAGCCGTTTCAGGAACCGGCCGCAGTACACGGGCCGGATTGCCCGCCACAATGGTCCGGGGTGGCACATCCCGCGTCACCACGCTGCCAGCCCCCACAATGGCGCCCTCGCCAATGGTCACCCCGCACAGGATCGTGGCGCCGCTGCCGATGGAGGCCCGCCGACACACCCGGGTGGGGATCACCTGCCAATCCTTCTCACTCTGCGGCGTGCCGTCCGGGTTGGCCGCGCGCGGGTACCGGTCATTGATGAACACCACCCCGTGACCAATGAAACATTCGTCCTCAATAATCACCCCCTCGCAAATGAACGTGTGACTGGAGATCTTGCAGCGCGCACCAATCCGCGCGTTCTTCTGGATTTCCACAAAGGTGCCGATCCGGGTGTCGTCGCCGATTTCACACCCGTACAGGTTGACAAACGCGTGAATCCGGACGTTGCGACCGAGTTTGACGTCCGGCGCAATGCGAGCGAATTCGGGCATGCCAGCTGAGCTCATGACGGCAGGATAGCCGAGCCGGCCGGAGAGGCGAGCCCGGGTTTTGCCCGCGCGCAGTCCCCGCGAAGGAATGCCCGCAACCTCCCCCGCGGCGGGCCGGAGCCGGTTCGTCCTCAGCCCGGAGTCCGCGAGGACCTGAGCCGCGTTGGCCGGGCACCCGCCATGTTCACGGTAACACCCGGGCCCGATAAAACCGCGCAGGAACGTTCGAGGCCGACGTATCGATGAAATCCAGGATCCCGTCGCCGCTGGCGTTGGTGCGCAACGGCAACCACGACCCCGCCACGGGGCTGGCAGCCGCTTCGAGGACATACCGCACCCCCGGCTGCCCCTGCAACCGCAGCCACACATGGCCACGCTCCGTCCGCTCCAGAAGGGTCAGCCGGGGCCGCGCCACGGCCGGCCGCGCCACGACACGGAAGTTGTCAAACAACAGGTAATTGTCACCGGGCCGGGCCGGATCGTAATAAACCCATACCACGTCAATCTCGCCGAGGGTGAGCAATGCACCGGTGGTGGTGAGCGGCTGATTGGTGGCGATGAGCCGGCCCCCAAACGTGGCGCTCCACCGGTTGGCAGCAAAATCCATCGTCACCACCAACAGCTCCGGAACACCGTTGGTGAACCGAACCTGAGTGGTTGTCCACTCGTTCGTCCCGTCAAGCCGATAGGAAATGTCCTGATAAAAGTTGTCGAAATCGAGGGTGAACAACCGGTTGGTCCGGTGGTTGTACACCTGCCACTGGAAGTTGTCGTATTGGCCATTGGTGCTGGAGGAATCCTCAATGCTCATCAGCACCGAAAACTCCACCACGGGCAACCCGGCCGACACCGGATCGAAATTCAACGGCCGCCACACAATGGTTTCCGTCTCGTTGGAGTGTTCCGGCGGCCAGTAACCGATGTATGCCTGCTGTCCCTGACCGGGAAAGAAATCCTCCACCAACCCGTTACCCCCCGTGCCCATGCCCAACCAACCTTGCTGGCCCACCAGGGTGTACCGGATGTCATAACCCTCGGACGCCTCAAACCCCGTAAAGAAGAGGTTGGTGCCGGTTCCCTGGGCGGCCACAAGAAGCGGCAGCAGGATCAGCCCGGGGAGCGTGAACACCAGCTTCAGCGGCCAGCGCCCGATCGGATCCGGCGACCGCGTTTCAGATGACGATGCGACGGTGAAATGGATCATGATCGCAGGCAATCGCGTACTGCGAAAGCATCAGTGGGCGTCCCGGGACCGACCCGGCGCAGCCCCGCCACGTCCGGTGCCGGCCGGAGGTGCAGACGGCGGCGCCGGCGTGGCCGGTGCCGGGCGTACAGAAGGTCCAGGAGCTGAAGGTGCAGGAGCTGCCGGCGCCGGAACTGGTGCCGTTGGGACTGGCGCGGGTGCAACCTGAACCGGCGGTGGTGCCGGTCGTTGGACCGCAGGGGGTGCAGGCGCCGGTTGCGGCGAGGCCGGACGGACGGGCGCCGGTGCGGGAGCTGACCGCACCTCGGGCCGAGCCGGCGTTGAGAAGACACGATAGCGGGACGAAGATTCTGTGCCGGCCCCGCCCGACGGATGCGGCGCCGGGGAATTGAACCCGGGCGGCGTGCTGGGCCGGATCACAATCACATTGTTCGGCTGCTGCCGTTGTACAGTGGGTGCAGGAGGCGCCGCGGGAAGGGTCGAGGCAGCCGGTGCCGGAGCAGGTCGGGACTGAATTGCCGGCGAGGGTTGCGGCGCCGCTGCGGTCGGCCGTTGCGGGACTGGTGTCGAGGGTTGTGTCCAGGTATGGGTGGCCTGACTGCGTGGCTCGGACCGGATCGGCCGGGCGGGTGGGATCCCATTGCCTCTTTCACCGACGCGGTTTGGCGTTTCGGCGCCGCGTGCAAGAGGACCGGTGCCGAAAGATTGCGTCAGGGATGGCTGCTCCACCGGAGCCGGTGCGGGCTCGGGACCCGATTGGGCGGCCAGTTCGGGTGCCCGGACGGGCGGTGCGGGCCGGGTCTCAACCGACGCGGACCGCGATTCGACCCTGTGGGTGCGGACGATGGGTTGAGCGGCGCGTAGGCCGGCCCCGGGCTCAGTTTGAGGCAAAGGACCGGGACGCAGCGCCGGCTCGCGACCCGGTGCGGCCTCGCCCGCTGGAGCGGTTGCCACGGCGGCCGGGGGCGCCGGTGGCCGTTCAGGTCGGCTGATACCGGGCACCCGGGCCACCGCGGGGCCGGAAATGCGAAGTCGCGGCGCCACAACCTCGCCGCGGGCCGGTTCCCAGCGCTCTCGCGCAGCAATCAAAGAGGTCGGCTGCGTTCCTTCCACCGGTTCGGGTCGAATCCGAAGGGGTCGCACCTCGCGCCCGGTGCGTTCACGAACCTGCTCAGGGTCAATGCCACGGTTCACAATCCGATCGCGTTCCCGGACCAGACCGTCCTTGACCGGGCGGGATTCGTCCACCAGTCGTTTGCAATCGTCGTCCCTCACACGGTGCCGGTGCGGGTGCCGATCGTGGAAATGGCTCCACGAAACGAACGTGAACCAGCTCCAGCCAAACCCGTAGCTGCTGTAGGCGAAGCCGAACCCGGTAAAACTGCCGTAAGGCGGCAACGGCGCCCAACCACAATACCCCGGATGATACCGCCAGGTCACCCAGGCCGGCGCCCATACCGTGTCCGGCCACCAACACCAACCCCACCGCGGATGCAGGAACCAACGTCCATAATGAAACGTGGCCCATCCCCAGGTGTAATCCGAATGCCAATACCAGCCGTGGTCGGTGTAAATCCAACGTCCCCCATGGCAGTAGGGTCGCCAGCCGGGTTGACGAATCACCACGCTCGGCTGCCAGCAATAACCGTAGCCATCCACGTACACCCAGGTGCCGTAGGGCGAGAGCGCGTCGTAGAAGTACTGATAAGTGACGTTGGTGGTGGCGGCGGGGGCGGCAGCCGTTTCCGGGGGCGCTTCGGCGGGTGCGTTGGTAACAGGTGCGACAAACTGGGGAGCGGAAGCACTGATTTCCGGCGCCGGGGCGGTGGCCGGTGCAGCGGACTGGGCCGCAGCAGTGGCGGCCGTGTCACCCAGGGACGGCAGTTGCCCGCCCAGTTCGCGCAGCCGCCGATCCTGCTCGATCATGGCCCGGATCACCTCGCTGGAAACGCCCAGGTCGTGCAAATACACAATCTGCTCGGCCCCCAGGTTGAACGTGCGGGTGCTGTTGGTCACAAACGCCAGCATCACCGAATCGGGAACGGCTGCCCGGGCCAGCCTCACCAGTTCCTGCGCTGCCGGCGAAAGGTTCAAACCCTCGGGCACGGAAATTACATGGGCGCCGGGAGCAGGTTCGGGCCGTTCCGGGGGCAGGACCGGTTCCGGTGCGGCCGCGGGTTCGTCGGTCGGAATCTCGGGCACTTCCAATCCGATGGCGTCATCGGCGGTGGCTGAGGCCGCTCCGGATTTTGGTGCCCCGACAGCGACGGGTTCGGCATTGGTTGGGTTGGTTGACGCGGCGGCGCTTTGACCCTCGGCCCGGTTTTCGGGCTGGGTGGCGCGGGCACACCCGGCCATGATCAGACAGAGCAGCAGGCTGGCAACACCTGCGCTCAAGATCGGCATGCCGGTTTTCATAAGCCACTCCAATCTACCGCTTGTTTGCCCGGGTTGCCACCGCTGCCCGGCGGCGTCTCCCAACGGGTTCGACTACCCGGGCAACCCCGGTATTCAGGGCTCCGGATGCCGAAGCAGGTACGCACCTCGGCGACAATGACTTGCCTGGGGTGACCGATCCCGCCACGCATTCTCCGGATTCCGACCCGATGATGTCGAACGCAGCCGGGGACGATGGAGGTCCAGAAACGACCTGTAGGACCGCGTTTTTGCGTTTTTCGCCGGCCCGGCCGGGCCGCACTTCAGCCGGCCGTGGTTCTCAGCCATCAGTCCAGGACCGGCAACCCCAAACGCCGCAGGTAATCATAAGTGGCATCATAGAACTCCGGCAGCCGTGTGGGGTCACTGCGATCTCCGGGCGGCACAAACACCACCATGCCCTGTCGGGCGCGCGTGAGCAGCACACGATAGGCATTCACGAAATATTTGCGTCTCTGCGGTGACGCCACCCGACACCAGCGCGTGCCCCGGAAATCATAATGTTCCCAGCCCCCACCTCCGAGGCGCAGGTCCGCATCCCAGGTCACGCACGCCCAGTCCACCTCCAGTCCCTGCACCTGAAATTCCGTGGCGGCGTCCTCGAGATAGTAACTGGACCGGATGTCGTCCCGATCGTTCAGGAACCAGCATACCGGGTCCACACTGACCCGGACGTCGATGGCGTGAGGTTTCAGCCGCAGGGCGCGAGAAGAGGCCAGCAGGCCGTAACGTTCAGAGCCCCGGGCCTGTTTGCGCACCCAATCCTTCGCGGTCTTAAGGTCCCGCGTCAGAACGATGGGGTAGGTGGAACAAAGCCTTTCCCAATGCCTCTCAGCCGCCGCCCGATCGCAATCGAGCAGGGCTTTCACAAAGGCGGACACGTTTTCGGCACGAAAGGATCTCATGGAGACGGCCAGATGCAAACTCTCCTCCAACCGCACATTCGGCCAGGCAGACGCCATGGCAACGGCACGCCCGGCCGCATACTCGGAATCCGTCAGCCGGGGGGAAATGCAGGCGTGCCAATGCCGAAACCTCGAACCGACGGCCTCCAGCCACGCCTCAATGCCGGCTTCTCCGGTGTTGATTTCCTGACCGCCCCCCACCAGGCAAACCACAACCGCCCAGTCCTCATGGCGATCAAGACAGGAAAGAAGAAACTCGGGCTCGGATTGGGACCAGTTTTTGATGCCGTGCCTTTGACGCATGAACCGCGCGGTTTGCTCCGCGGTCCAGGCCCGTTGGGCCTCATCAAAGATGGCCACGTGTTCCGCCGGAGCGCCCGGATCGGCCACCGCCTCGTCCCGGAAATGATGCACGTTCTGGATGAACGCCTTGACCGTGGATAGAACCGAGGCCTTCGAAACCGGAGAACCCCGGCCCCTTCGGCGACGCACCTCATCTCGCACCAGCGCCTCCCGCAGGACCGCAATCAACGGACCATTCCCGGACAGGTACACCGAGTGAAATGGTGACGCCTCCCGCGGATGACGTGCGGCCAGGTTCAGCCCGGCCAGCGTCTTGCCCGCACCGGGTACGCCCGTCACAAAACAAATCATTTTCTTTCGACCCTCCCGTGCCTCCCGGATGATCGACTCGAGACACTGCGAAGTTTCGGCCAGGTTGCGCGCGCCCGCGTCGCTCCGGGCCAGGTCTTCCACGGAATGGTTGGCGTACAGGGCACGAGCGGCCTCGATGATCGTGGGGGTGGGTCGGTAGACCGACCGGGCCCAGCTCACCGGATCAATGGCGGCTCCCCGCACACGCCGTGCAATCGCTTCAAACACCGCACGTAACGAGCCCGGTGAAGTGCAGATGGGACGAAACACCAGGTCGGGATCGTGCTCCACGCCGTCGAGCGAGCCCGGGACGGCCTCGGCGGCAACCAGTACGGGCACCACCCAGGCATGGTGACTGCCTGCATGGAAATTCTTCAGGTCGAGTGCATAGTCCCAAACCTGTTCCCGCGCCCACGAGGTGGGACCGGACTCCCCGGTTTTGAACTCGAGCACATACACCGCCGCCTCGTGCAACACAATGGCATCGGCCCGCGCGCCCATGCGGGGAATGGCAAATTCCAGAAAAATCCAGCCCGGCAAACCGGCCAGCTGGTGACGAAGAATCTCAATTTCCTCGTTCCAGGCCCGGATCTGGGACTGATCAACGTCAAAGGTGCTGTTGCGGGCGAGCTGACCCAGCACCGCCCCGCTACTGGATCGGCAAAACTCCTCGATCGAGCCCTGGTACCAGGCTCGTCGGATGAGCGGTTCCGAAGGTTGGGCCGGCATGGGACCGCGCACGCATACAATTCTGCCCCGGCAACGGGCTTCTTCAAAGGGTTTTCCGGTCGCCACCAGATCTCCATCAGCACTCCCCACAGGCCAAACGCCCCATCCCGACCCGCCCGGGATGGAAACCCCGGCAGGGTGCTCCCGGATCTCGCTGGGACTTTTGAGCGCCGGCGAGCACCGCGACCTGATGCACCGGAGCGCGAAGGCCGTGAAGAGCTTCGGGTCCGCAAGGGCGCGGGAAACCACCCTGCTGCACAAGAACCAGACAGGCCCGGCCGCGATGTGCCCGGCCCCGACGGATGCCGCGCGATTCTGAATTCCCGTGACGTACCCTCGATCCGGGTACCTGACCGCCGGACAGGTCCAAGATGACGTCCCGGTCCAACTTACCTGACCCCTGTCGGCTCAATCCAGGTTGGCCTGCGTCCACACCGTTCGAAACCACCGGGCACGGAGGACCGTGCCCCCGCAATGGTTGCCTGGGAGAGACCACGTCCTCGCGGTCCGCAAGAAAAGGCAGACCCCGGTGCCCGCGCCGAACCTGCAGCGCGACTCAATCGGCCGGTGCCCTTGCGAGCTCCGACAGGTCGGGATGGACCGCGTCCTCGCGGTCCGCTCGAATCCGCCTGTAATGAGCTGCTGATCTCAAGCAGGTGTGCCGGCCACCCGACTTATTCCAGGGGTAAAAGGCTGCGGAACACTTTGCCGGACAGCAACCGCCGCCGTATTGTTCCAAGCATAGCCTTGTGTCTTCATTTCCAGCCGT
The DNA here is from genome assembly GCF_011044775.1 of Limisphaera ngatamarikiensis. Classification (NCBI taxonomy): domain Bacteria; kingdom Pseudomonadati; phylum Verrucomicrobiota; class Verrucomicrobiia; order Limisphaerales; family Limisphaeraceae; genus Limisphaera; species Limisphaera ngatamarikiensis. Next base: position 52,682 of record NZ_JAAKYA010000036.1, read on the forward strand.
TCTCTGTGTCCTCTGTGTCTCTGTGGTTCAGTCCCTCCATGCCTTCGTGGTGGGGTGGCAAGGGCGAAGGTTTTTGTGGTCGCAATTTTTTTGTTGACAGGGTTTGGGGTTGTGGTAGGAGGTGGGTCGACAGTTCCCATGACCTCGGCGTGGCTCAAGCCCGTGTTGAGCGTTGCGGATCCACCCACCCGGAT
>NZ_JAAKYA010000037.1 GCF_011044775.1 Limisphaera ngatamarikiensis
TGATGATGGAAATAAATCCAGGACGAGTCCACCAACAAAAAGTACGACGGATACCCATCATGCTTACCCTGTAACCGCCCCTTGCGCGTGCACCAATTCAGCGTCACCGTCATGTTGTAGTCAATGCGAAGATTTTCCAGAACCGTGGCCGCGGGAAGACCCGCATGCGGAGCGAGAATCTTGGCTAAGACGGCAGCGGCGGCAAAGTATGCCGATATGGCCGTACCCGTAAAAGTAACCGTGCAAACTGGTGGATGGCCACCGGGAACAGCTCTCAGTATCCCAAGCCCTCGCACGGGTATTGGCCATGCCGTAACGCCTATAACTGGGTCGTCATCGATAATCTTGCATTTGTCATCCAGCTCAACATAATGGCGTGTTTTCATACCCGGCTCTGGATCGGGAAGCAAAATTTCTGTTGTAAGCACCAGGCCCACTGTCGCAAGCCCCAGAATGTCCACAGCCCCAACTGGTGTGTTTCGACTGAACGCATAATCTGCGAGGTCGGCGCGCGCTTTTCTCCGCAACTTCACCACCGG
>NZ_JAAKYA010000038.1 GCF_011044775.1 Limisphaera ngatamarikiensis
GGTTGCGGTTGGCCGGTGGGCCTGCTGCGGGGGTGCACTTTGTGACGTATGACGGCAACGGGAACGTGTGGAGCCTGGTGTCCGCGAGCACCGGTACCGAGACTGCGCGGTACGAGTATGGCCCGTTTGGGGAGCCTTTGCGGCTGACGGGCGCTGCGGCGGGTTCGAATCCATTCCGGTTCAGCACGAAGCGGACGGAGGACGGCACGGGCCTGGTGCTGTACGAATACCGGGCCTACAGTCCCACCCTGGGAAGGTGGTTGACCAGGGATCCACTGGAGGAGAGTGGCGGCGCCAACATTTATGCGGCGTTGATTAACAGCCCGATTGAGGATGTTGACGTGGAAGGCTTGGCGACACATGTGCGACGGCCTTCGACTCCTCCGCCGCGCCGCCCTCCAATGCCCAATCCCCCCGACATTGTGCGGCACGCGCTGGAATGCGCAGCAAAGTGTGCTGCGAAGACCGGCATGGAGAAGATAGGCGAAAAAATCAATTTCAAATTCCTTTGCGGAAAGTTGATGCGCATGTGTCAAGAACGGGAAGTTGAGGGAAAGGAAGGGCTGCCATCCTTCGAGGATCTCACCCAGGGGGAGGACCTGGCTCTTGGAAAAGAGCTCACAAAGAAGTTTGTCGGATGTGTAGTCAAATGCTTGGGCGGTCCCGGTTATACCATCAGTATGCAAGTTACCAACGGTGCGATACTCTGCGATTACACGCAGCTGCAAATTCGCATCTCGTTTGATTACGAGGCTACCTTGGACTGGGCTGGAGCAGTTCATGTCGTGTATACAAACCACGTCGGGCAAGCCTGCGCGCCTGCCTCACCGGCGTTTCTAAATTGTTGCTGGAGATGTCGCCCATGAAACAGCGTAACAGGTTGTTGATCACTGGTGTGCTGAGTTGTCTTCTGTGCGGATGTGCGACGAAGCACTTCGACCTCGACGAGGCCCTGAGATGTCAGCTCAAGCACCCGGAAGAGGCCATTTACATGCGATTGCATCCGGCAGTGTTGGAACCGGTGGAAATGACCTCTATGTTTCGCTGGGAAGAATTGGAGGGGTTCGCCGACGGGGTCGAAATGCTGATGAATGATCCGGAGAGGCTCCGGGCGTACCTGGCCCGGCGGAGGGCGGTGTGGGCTAAAGGTCGAGAGCAGGAGTTCTCGTACTATGATGAGATCAAGCGCCACCTCAAGGAGGGCGGAAAGTTGTACTGGTATTATTACAGGCGGTTATACACCACCGGAGAGATTAGTTATGCATACGGGGACGGTTTTATTGTTCTGCGCGATGGCGAAGTGTTGTATCGCCTCCCCTATAATGACGGCAAGCAGTACAGGGGTCGTGTCTTCATCAGGCCTCGTGACTCCGTGCCTGAGGCGATGGAGAACGTGGAGGGTTCTAAATAACACGCGACCGGGCACGATGGTGTTGATAGGTGAGTGAACCATTCGGTATCCACCATGTTGGTAATGGCGTC
>NZ_JAAKYA010000039.1 GCF_011044775.1 Limisphaera ngatamarikiensis
GCACCACACCACCAGAACCCGGCAACCTTCCGCCAGACTGCCCATACCAGGGGAACCTCCCCCTCGATGCGGTGCGCCCCGCAGATGGTCCCAGGGGCCATATCGGTCTGGAGTGGCAGCCGAACGTTCCCCCAGGCGCCTTTTGGCGAGCACGGGCATCCCGTGATTCCCGTAATACCAAAGCCCGCCCGGGTCTTCCGTGGTGCTCTTGGCGCGAGCTCTCTTCCGGGAGCATCCACCAAAACCAGGTTTCAGAGTCCCTCGGATACGAACGAAGGGTACATCCGTCATGCTCCGGCCAGAGCGGTGAACCAGCGCCTCTGCCGCCAGACGCCTCGCTGCCGAGCTCGGAGGACGGACCTTGGCCGGATCGACGAGACCTGCGAACTCGTGTCCTGCCCAGTTCTGCATAATCGTAGCCTTGGGCGGCAACCTCTCTAGGTTGCATGCGTTGCGGAGAGCAGATCCGCCTCTTTCTGTCCGGTTCGTCAGCATGTGGATCCAGTCCCCCCTGTGGTCTGGCAATGATAAACGAGCGCTCTCTAACAGGGACGGAGCAGCGTCCACAAGGGCGCCAAGGGTTCAACTCCTAACTCGACTGCTCAGGAATCCCGAGGTCTTGCAATGTGCTTCTCAGCCACTCAAGCGATGCCTCGAGCATAGGGCCGCCTGCCCCCTCGCACTCGATGCTCAGCACGCCTTGATAGCCAGCCTCCTTGAGGAGCCGCAAACACTCGCGGATGTTTTCCCGGTTGACGCCCCGGCCCACAGGGCAGTGACTCACGGCGATGCCGGTCATCTCTCCCCGGGAAGAACCCGCCAAAGACTCCGATACGTCTTTAATATGGACATGGCTGACGCGGCTGACGAAGAGCTTAAGAAACGTCACAGGGTCCCGCCCTGCGATGTAGGTATTACCCGTGTCCATGTTCAAGCGGAGGTAGGGGCTGTCACAAAAGGACAGCATCTCGGCGAGGCGCTCGGGTTGCGTGGTGAAATACCCGTGCGGCTCGATGTTAACGATGACCTTGTGCGCTTCGGCAACCCGGACAATCTGCTGATAACAGCGCCGCATCTGGGCCATGACCTCCGATTCCGTCATGCCTTCCGGGGGACGAAGACCATCCGTGGTGTCTACGCAAGGGCAACCCGCTTGGGCGGCCCATGCAATGGTTTTCATCACATAGGCCACACCGTGCACCGGGCCGTCTTGGCCGGACAGGGGGAATGCCGCGTCGACCTGAGAGAACTGCACTCCGTACCGGTCCATCTTTCGGCGCAGTAGCACAGGGTCCTCGTAGAGTGCCACATGGGGGTGGTACCCCAGGCCATGGAGCCAACTGACCCCATCGATGACACCGCACTCGATGTAATGAACATCGTGCCGTCGTGCCCAGTCGAGGCATTGTTCGAAGGACCAGCACGCCGAGTTAAATGCGTCGGTGTGGAACCCGATCTTCATTGCGATTCTCCCTCCTTTCCTTGGTTCACGCCCTTTCCTTGCGCAAGCTGGGACCCGGACGCGGGCCGGCTCCCGAGCTCCCTGCCATTGGTGTCGCCAGTGGTGGCAGGGATGGAGTGAGAGAATGACCCCTCTGGACCCAGCGGTGTGACCCGGTGCCCAGCGAAACCGGTGAAAGCGGTCTAGTAACGCAGGCGGAAAAATTGAGCATCGCTTTCAATGGGCAACCTGATCCCTGACATGGCGCCGGGCACCTCGGTCCAAGGGCCCGAAAGTGTCCCCGCTTTTTCGAGTATGGCCTGTCCTGGCCATGCGAGTTCCACCTGAGCTCCGACGCGGCGAATGGTCAGTCGAGGCTCCTCAGGTAACGGCTCGAAATAAAATGTGCCTGCGGCGTAACGGTTGGGAGGGCCTGTGTCGACCGAGTTGGGGAATTGACCGGCGGGACCGAATCTGCCAGACCCAACGAAAAGAATGGAACCCCCTTCGAACACGCTGAGAGCAGGCGAATCTTCGGCGTTGCTGAAGTAGGGCTCGGCGTCACCATATCCCCAGGCAACGATCACGCCCTGGAATCCCGCCGGTAGAACGAGGGGCTCGGCCAGGGATTTGAATCGGCTCCCGTCCCGGAGCTCTCCGGGATCCTCAGGAGTGAACTGGAGCTGAGCCAGCAGATCCCGGGTTCTTCGGTTGTACAGGGCCGCGTTCAGGGTTAAATGTAGCCCGTCGCCGCCACTGTCGAACACGCCCAACTGAGTGACGCGGACGGGCCGTGCGACGTCGAAATCCATGCCAAGGGAGCCACCGTACGTGCCGTTTCCAAGAAGCCCGCTTGTTACCACGTATGCCACCCCGGGCAACCGCGGGTTCGGGGTGGATCTGACCAGGTTCGATTCCCTGCTCTCCTGACCTTCTTGGGCCACTGCTACGACCTTGTAGAATAAGGTCACGCCGTTGGTGACGTCAGTGTCACGATACGTGGTTCCCGCTGTTTCCACCAGCAAACTGAATGGTCCGGCAGCGTCCGTAGCCCGGAACACCCGATAAACCACGGCGGGGAGAGGGTTGGTGATGGGCGACCAGTACAGAGTGACCGCGCCGTCCTCATACGGCACGACAACATGGAGGATCGGGGTTCCGGGCCGCTCTGGGGGCAGGACCACGTACTCAAACGTACCGGCCGCAAAGCGTGCTGCGGGGCCCTGATCGAGAATGGACGGAAAAACCCCCGGTGTTGGATCGAATCGGCTGGAGCCGACAAAGCGCAGCGACCCGTTTCCATCATCGAGGGCCCAGATGATGGCGTTCGTATCACCGTCGGAATTGAGGAGTCGCTCCTCCAAGCCGTAGCCATCCGCTTCGATGGTGCCCTGGAAGCCGGCCTCCAGTCGGAGCGGCGACTCAAGGTCCTTGAAGCGCATACCTCCGAGAAGAAGGCCTTCACCCGGGCTGAAGAAGACCTCCGCAACGACCTCCTGCGTTTCGCGATTGAAGATGCGTGCTGACAGTGCTCGCTTCAATCCATTGGCGCCATCATCGAAAACCCCCAGCCGCACCACGATAATTGGGTTTTCCACGTCGAAATCGAGGCCGAGCGAGCCGCCAAAGGCTTGATTCCCCTGCGCCGGAGGAACAAAATACGCGATCCTGTGATTGCCAGGGAGGGTATAGGGAGTGGCACAGATTGCGTCTGAAGGCGGTCCGCTTGCACCATTGGCAGCCACGGCTTGGACCCTGTAACAGAATTCGACGCCGTTGGTGAGGCCAAGGTCCAGGTATTCCGTGGCAGCCACTTCGGCAAGGAGCTCAAACGAGGCCTGATCTGCTCCCGCGCGCAGGATTCGGTAAGTGACGGCCGGTACCGGTGAAGTCACGGGGGACCACTCCAGGCGAACCTGGCCGTCTCCGGCGCGGACCGTCACCACGGGCAAGCCGGGAGCGAGGGGCGGCGTCGTTAGAAACTCGAAAGTCCCTGCTGCGTAACGAGCCGCAGGTCCTTGATCAACCGTCGGTGGGAAGGTGCCCGGCAGTATCCCCCAACGGCTGCTGCCCACGAAGGACAGCGATCCATTCCCGTCCTGTGTGGTCCAGACGATGTTGGCGGGGTTGTCGAATGCGTTCCGGAGCAGCTCGCCGGGCCCGTAGCCTTCGGCTGTGATTGTGCCCTGAAAGCCAATACCAAGTTCCAAAGGTTCGGGCAGGGGCTTGAAACGGCTGCCACCTACGAGTTCACCGGGATCTTCTGGAGTAAATACGATGGATGCGAGCTCGGTCTGGGTTTTGCGATCCCACAGCCGTGCAACCAGGGTCCGGTTCAGTCCATCGGATCCATCGTCAAAAACCCCCAGTCTTGTTACCACGATTGGGTTGTTAACATCAAAATCCATGCCCAAAACCCCACCGAACTCCTGATTGCCGACCGTGCCCGCCGGCACCACATAGGCAATGAAGGTGTCCTGCGCCGGACTATACGAGGGCCCGAAGATCGCCCCTGCCAGGCATGCTACCGTGGCCGAGAACAGGTGCAGCCTCAGAGGGCATCCGGATTGGTGGTGGATCCACCGCGTGCTCACGGGTTCATGGTGATGTTTCATAGGATCGATGTGGTGTTGGTCGTTGGCGTTCTGTCTCAAAGGGGATTGGGAGGAGGTGGTTGGTCGGAATCCCATCCCTCGAAGCTATGATTCAGCCACCAGTCCGTTTCCTGCGGATTCCCCCGAATCCGCTGGGCGCTGTTGTCGGCCTTCACCACGATCATACCGTTTTCGTGGGGCATGTTCTGCGCCCGATGGTAGGGGATCTCCCAGATCAGCACCGCCTTGCTGGGGTTGCGGACGTCCGAGGACTTACGTCCGCTGATGGGTTTGTCGAGTGCATAGCCGCGGCGCCAAGGATCATAGTAGATATGCGACCACACGTAGCTGACGCCATCGTTATCGTAGAAGAAGTCCCGGCTGAAATAATCGTCGGGGCTGCCTCGAATGACGAGTCGCGCGCGAATTCCGGAAGGGCATGCGTACAGGCCGTGCAGTGGCTGGTAGTTGGGACGGCCTCCTTGCGGTTTGACCTGGTTGGGCCCGAGGTAGGGCTCAAACATCTCGGGCATCCATTTGTCGCCAATGCGGTACTCTTGCCCCCAGGCCTTCCCCCAGTTCAGCATCCGAGGAATGCGGTCGTTATAGTCGCCTGCGTAGAGCGCCGAGGCAAGTCCCATCTGCTTCGCGTTGTTCAAGCAGTAAATGCGATAAGACCGGGCGCGCGCTTTGCTCAGCGCGGGCATCAACATGGCGGCGAGGATGGCGATGATGGCGATCACCACGAGGAGTTCGATCAACGTGAAGCCGGAGGGACAGGTTGGGGTCCGGCGTGTTCCTCTGGAACGGAGGTACTTGGCAGTGCGGTTCTGGCCGCAGGCCGACGGTGGGTGCATACCGACCGGTATGGTGGTGAACCGAAAGAGGACCGCAAGAGCAGTGGCTAGCGTGTTCATGATGATCTGGAAGTCATCCGGTTGACAGGTTGCGAGGCTTGGACTCCTTCGAGGCGGCGGGAAACCCCAGAATCTCTTTGAGCCCCTCCAGGATGCGCTGCTCTTCCGAGGGCGAGCAAATCTCAGGTTCAAACAGGGCGCGCAGCTTGATCCCCTCCATCGCCGCCAGCATAACGTTGACCGACTGTTCCACGTCCGCCACCTGGATGGCCCCGGCGGCTGCGGCCGCTCGTACCAGCCCGATATAGAACTCGCGGACGCTGTCGTAGAACTGGCGCCACCCCCGACGAAGATCGGGGTCATGCACCGATGCGGTAAAAATCTCCATCGTAAACACGCGATTGGCCTGGTCCATCAGACAGGTGCGGACCGCCACGCGCAGGGTCTGCTCCAGGCGTTGGGCAGGATCCCTGATCCCCGCCAGCGATTCGTTGATGCGCCGTTGATACATCCGGTAGTAGTACGCGCATGCGGCGTGGATTAGTTCCCTTTTGGAATTGAAATGCCAGTAGAGGCTACCCTTGGTTACCCCGGCATGCGCGGCGATCTGGTCCAGATTCACTCCGTCGAAGCCGTGCTGGGAAAACAGCGTGTAGGCACTGGAGGCCAGTCTGGCCGGCATCCGGCGGTCTGCCTGCGGGCGCGGGGATGGAATCCGTGCCTTCATGCGGTGCTGACTATACTGGTCAGTATGCCATATGTCAAGGGCTTTATACAATTTTTTTCTGGCCAGCATGCCCCCAAACCTTAGCCATCGCCTGAGGTATTGCACCGGCGGGTGAAGATTTTTTGGGTTCGGCGTTGAATAT
>NZ_JAAKYA010000040.1 GCF_011044775.1 Limisphaera ngatamarikiensis
CAGGCTAGCGGTTGGGTGGTTTCCAGCCCGGGGGCACTGGCTTGGTTTGTTCTTTGCACTTGTAAATGTCCAACCTGCAGCCCGGTACTGTTACCTTTGAGCAGTTCCCTATACTGACGTTATATTCCATCCATTTCGGCGTTTGTCCGACTGTGAAGAAGAACTGTGCACCGCCGGTCGGGTCTTGGCCGGGGTTCTCGCATATTTTCCCAGCACTATCAGATGAGCGTCCTTGTGGCAACGTTTTTGTGCAGCACTGATCATAGCGGTCCCGCCCGCCACCAGGTTTCCCATCAATCAACACCTTACCCTTCGGGCCACAATCGAACCTAGTCGATTTGGCTTGAGCGCAAAAGTCTTTCTCGCCACCGAAGTCGCCGGGCCATTTGGTGTTCTGGCGATTCTTCATGATGTGGTAGACGGCTGCCTCACAGCCTCCTTCGCCTTCGCAGAATACCATACACCGACAGCAGTCAAGATCTGTCCTGCAGTGGTCCTTGCACCTCGGGTTTGCCCTCACTGCAAGGCCGTGAACATCGAACTGATCAACAGCATCGTTTCCAACGAAGCCATACATGTTTAATCCACCATGTTCGCCTATCGGATCTCTACAGAGCCACCGCCCAACTGTGGGACTGTAGGCGCGGTATTCGTACAGCACCAGGCCCGTTCCGTCCTCCGTCCGCTTCGTGCTGAACCGGAACGGATTCGAACCCGCCACAGGACCCGTCATCCGCAATGGCTCCCCAAACGGTCCATACTCGTACCGCGCAGTCTCGGTACCGGTGCTCGCCGAGACCAGGGTCCAGACGTTCCCGTTGCCGTCATACGTCACAAAGTGCACACCCGCAGCAGGCCCACCGCTCAACCGCACCCACAACAAACCGCCCACACCACCCGCACCGTCCAGGCTTTCCGCGAGATCCAATCCCCACACGTACGACCGCTCCACCGCACCGTTCGTCCCGTTCAGCTCCGCAATGTGACGACCGAACATCACGGGATCACTCACCAGCTTCAGATCCTCCACCACCTGCCACGTGCTGTTGGTCCATACGTACCGCACCTGCCGTACCCGACGCCCCAACGCATCGTACGTCCAGTCCACCCGACGCCGATCC
>NZ_JAAKYA010000041.1:0-3957 GCF_011044775.1 Limisphaera ngatamarikiensis
CCCGGACAAGATTCCCGTCCAGGTCGTAGTTCATCAGCTCCGGCGTCTGCACCACCACCGCCGTCCGCACCTGGCTCTGCAGCTGGTCCCGTCGGTCCAGAGGCATGGAGGGATCGAACCACAGAGACACAGAGGACACGGAGAACGGCCAAACGAGAGCGCGCAGAGCATGGCGCGATCTCTATGGCGGCAGTTGGTGCCCGGCAAAGTGTTCCGCAGCCTTTTACCGCTGCAAGGAGCCGGCTGCCCGGTAGACCTGCTTGCGATCAGCAGCTTATTGTAGGCGCATTCGAGCTGACGGCCTGGGACGCGGTCCCTCCCACGGGACCTTGGGGAAGGGGCACAGTCCTCTGTACCCGATACTCTTGCGGACCGCGAGGACGCGGTCCCTCCCGACCTCGCTAATGGCCTGGGCTGCCTTCAATTGGCAATCGCGCGGGATGGGCACGGTCCCCCGTGCCCGCCCATGCGGCGGCTGACGCCGCCCAAGAGGGTCTTCGTCCTCGACGATTGAAAAACTGTGGGGGCGAACGCCCGCCGGGAGGGGCACAGTCCTCTGCGCCCGCTATTTTCCCCGACCGCGATGACGGTGTCCCTCCCGACCTGGCAAATGGGCTGGGCTGCCTTCGATTTGGCGATCCCCGGGAGGGGCACAGTCCCCTGTGCCCGCATCTTTCTACGGACCGTGGGGATACGCCCCGCCCCTAACCTGCGCCGTCATACCCACGGCGGTACGGTCGCCGCCCTTACCCACCCCACGGCGTCCAGAGCCGCTCGGCTGGCAAGCAACCTCTCCGCCTGGTGCTTCCCCACACGCCGCACGGCTCCATGCACCTCGAGCCTGTATGTACCTCCCTCTGCGCCCTTTGCGCCTTTGGGGCTGCTCGCAGAACCACATCCGCACAAGGCAGGCCGGCAGAGGCAGTTATGACGTCGGAAAATGCCCTCCCGGTTCACGACGGCGCTAAACTTCGCCTGAGCGCAACACTCCCTGCGCACACTCGCCACAGGACGAGTACACCCTCCGGCCAATAGGTCCACCCAGCCCTGCAACAGTTTGTTAACCCCGTTTCCCCTTCTTCCTCAATGTCGGCATTGGCGGCGGCTCGCCTGCCTTGCGAAGCAGCCAGTCGATCATATCTTCCTGCCTTCCATTCTCTTCCACGAACTTCTTCCACGCTCTAAACCATCGATTAACCTCCCTGGTGTATTCGACCTGGTCCCGATACGATTCCGGCCGTGGCAGGGGTAAACTCGTTAGCTGTAAAAGCAGAATGTCCACTCTATAGCGATCCCTTTCCTCGGGATGCTTGATGTTAGGGGCCTTCAACCACCGCAATGCTTCCACTTTATTTGATGCGAATAGGCCTGCGGCCTCCTTTGCCGAAAACACAAAGTCCCCCCAATGAAATGTAGCCCCCTCTGCCCGAGCCGTCGCCTCAATACACCTGTCCAGATACTCTTCCCACCGCTTTAGCAGCTCAGGCGTCACCACCGCCTCGTAAAGCGGCAACAACACCTCGTGACCCTCCTCTTCCCCCGGCAATGTCCCCAACCCCAATTCCTGCTTCAACCAATCGTACACTTTCATTCGATGCCCGTTTACTTCGATCTCAAACGGCTCCGGTGGACCCGTTAAGCCATCCCTGGCGATCCCCTCATGAGTCGTGATCACCGCCAACGTGATTCCCGCATTGCGACCAAAGGGCTCGGGAATCGTCCTCTTGCGCTGTATAAACCTCAGATAGTCCCGCATCTGACGCGCGATCTCCTTGCCCGTGACGCGTTCCCCACGACGGTAAAATACCGCCTCTGTTTTCTCTACCTTTGCAATACACTCATAAATAACCTTCTCCCAGACGCGCTCGCCTCCACCACCCGCACCCGATGAGGATCCTATACCGCCTTCGCTACCGCAACCGACCGCGGAAAGTACCATCACGCACATGAGCAACACACGGCCAAACAGACAGAACCGTCCCCAGCCGGCACCGCACATCGAGTTGGTCGTCATAAGCACCCACATACGCTCCACAGTCAATGTCCACAGCAACAACCCAAACATCCTTCCATAGCCTTAAGGAAGGAATAGCTCTCCATGAGCGCAAGGAATGCCTGCCCCATGTCCTCATCCCGAGCATGGTCCCTGTGGTTGGGATCGTCACCAGGCGGATAATTGCCCACCCAGCTAAACGACACAGGCTCGTTATTGTACACGTGCGAGTAGTAATCTTGCGCTACGTGAAGGGCCCTGCCCATTAGCGTTATAGCTCTTTCACACTGACCTTTTGACGCATAGGCACAAGCATCTTTAAGTAGTTCACCGAGCTTCCTCATTGCCGCATTCATGGCTTGCGCCTTGTCACCCCACACGGGACGCGTGAAATGATACGCATGATCGAATGGATGCACCAGATCCGTGTTCGCAGAAGCACGTGCAATCTTGCGGGCGCACCTGGCAGAATATCCAGCAGCGGTTGCCGCTAGGTCAGTGATATCGTAATGAATGCCGTATGTAAACCGACCATCAACGTCCCAACGACTGCAGGCATCGTTTCCTACAAAAACATAAAGGCCCACTTCCACTCTTTCCTCCATCGGATCCCTGCTCAACCACCTGCCCAGGGCGGGACTATAGGCGCGGTATTCGTACAGCACCAGGCCCGTGCCGTCCTCCGTGCGCTTCGTGCTGAACCGGATGAAATTGTTTTCCGCCATTGGACTGATAACGCGGACGGCCTTCCTTCAGCCGCCGTCCCTGAGCCGAAGCCGCTGCCTGTGTCCCCCGAGAGATCATAACCATGTGGTAGTCAGATCTCCACTGATCCATGCAGGGTGCGGTCCTCCCATTTGCCGAGCGGAACCCTAAGACGCTATCCACGAATGGCGTAGAACGGAAACTTGGTATTAATGCCGTACGCCCACGATATTCAGTACGACCCCGTAGACCACGGTCAGCCATAGTGGAAGTGCATAAAAGCACATCCTGAGGAGAGAACTGCTTGCAAGCCTGAGCTTTGTGAAAAAAGCATAACACAACACGTCGGCCACAACAAACATCAGCGCCAGATCGCGAGCAACCCACCCGATTTCGGTCGCCATTAGGAACAATGCAAGGGCTAGAGCCTGCACTGCAATCCCGATGGCTAGCACTTCACGTCGAGCTGCACGCGTTACTCGCATAGGATTTACTCTCCGCCCACTAGCGCATTCTCACAGGCCTCCATGGCCGAATTGGCACAGTCTTCCCCACCAATTACCGGACAATAGTGATGCGCAACCTCGTGGATCAGAATTGATGCAATTCCTACTTCTGACAACCCACTAACATTGTCCTCACAAACACCAATCCTGCGCGTCGCCGCATATGTCCACGCAGTGCCACCAAAAAAGCATACCAGTTTACATTTCCCATAACAACGCACCGCGTATTCTTCACCCCTTGCCCCACGGTCAATGAACCACTGCTTGCATTTACTCTTCTTCATGGCGCCGTTAGCATGGGCAACTGCGTTTCGCACAAGATCCTTGCAGTCGCCCCGTATCACAAGTTGAGGTGGATTAGGAGGGGGCTCTACTCGTGGATCCGGTCTCGGAAACGGAGGTGATCCGGGACCAGCCCAGGGCCAACCTGGCGGCGCAAACTGCATTCCCAAATCATCGGTGGCACCAACGGACTGATTCACGCAGAATGCAAACAGGTTCGCTCCACCCTGCTCCTCAATCGGATCCCTGCTAAGCCACCTTCCCAGGGCGGGACTGTAGGCACGGTATTCGTACAGCAGCAGGCCCGTGCCGTCCTCCGTCCGCTTCGTGCTGAACCGGAATGGATTCGAAGCGGCCGCAGCGCCCGTCAGCCGCAAGGGCTCCCCAAACGGGCCATACTCGTACCGCGCAGTCTCGGTACCGGTGCTCGCGGACACCAGGGTCCACACGTTCCCGTTGCCGTCATACGTC
>NZ_JAAKYA010000041.1:3967-8338 GCF_011044775.1 Limisphaera ngatamarikiensis
CCCCACCGCTCAACCGCACCCACAACAACCCGCCCACACCTCCCGCACCGTCCAGGCTTTCCGAAAGATCCAATCCCCACACGTACGAACGCACCAGCGCGCCGTTCGTCCCGTTCAGCTCCGCAATGTGCCGCCCAAACCACACGGGATCACTCACCAGCTTCAGATCCTCCACCACCTGCCACGTGCCATTGGTCCAGACGTACCGCACCTGCCGTACCCGACGCCCCATCGCATCGTACGTCCAGTCCACCCGACGCCGATCCACACTGCCCCAGCTCATCACGCGCACCAGCCGGTTCTCAGCATCCCAACTGTACACCCACCGACCGTCCCGGACAAGATTCCCGTCCAGGTCGTAGTTCATCAGCTCCGGCGTCTGCACCACCACCGCCGTCCGCACCTCCCCCTGCAGCCGGTCCGGATTCCCCCGCACCACCCCCAGGTTCGTCACCACCACCCCCACCGCACCCGTCGCATTGTTCACCCACACCTCCCCATACCAGTACCGACCCTGCCGGATCACCGGGGCCCAGTCGTTCGTCCCCCACCACAACGTCACCGTCGCTCCCTCGACCGCCTCCCCCGACACCCCACCACCCCCGGCACCGTCCGACCCGTGTACTGGTTCAGCCGGTTGACCGTGTTGCTGCTCCACCGCAGACTCCAACCCAGCTCATCCCCACCCCAGCCCCCAACCGTCCGGTTCCCTATCGCATAATTCTGATACTCAAACTGCTGGCTCAACAGTTAAGCATGATGGATCCCACGTTCGAGAGGGCGTGAGCCTGCCCTCGACATACCTCCCACCCTTGCTCGACGCGCGCTCCGATCCCGAGAATCACTCCTCCGTAGCAAACCGTGCTGTTACCCTGCTGACAATGTTGCTGCATAGAACAACCTCAGACTTCCAGGCAACATTATAATGCCCGTCTACCCACTCGATGCCACGAATAACGAAGTCCACAAAGTCTGACCTCGGGACGGGCATTCCTCCGCTCCGGGCCCTGCTTCGGGCATGATACTTGTACGCCTCATTCAAGTGGTAAAGGGCAGCGTCTTCGCCTCCCGAGTGAAGGAGCATGTAGGCGTATTTTATGTGTTTGTCGAACAGTACAGCATTTACATCAAAAAAACGAGAAAGAGGCTTTTCATAAGCCCTAACGAACCTGATACACTCAGCCAATATATTTGTCACGTCATTAAATGGCCTTTGGTAATACGCCTCGAGCGCGCCATTAAGCTTGTTGTTACAGTAGCGGTAAAATACGCGTGTCCTTACTGGTTTCCATAGAGGCACCACACCAGCTACCACGAAGCAAAGAAGTGCAACGAGGGCCGCGACTTGCCAACCGGGATGCACGGATCTATTGGAGACTCCTGAGCAGATCCTCTTCATGCTCCTTTATACACCGCGACTCCGCAGCTCTGGCAGTTTCCGAACTATGGAAAGCCTCCTCCTTGCTCCAATGCTGTTCCGCTGGAGTCGGCTTGCATAGCCTTTCCTCGGAAACGAAAGTAACCCAATGAAAGGCACTGCATTTGCCCAACTTTTTTCGGATAATTTCTCCCAACCCGCCACAATGTTTCTCCGTGCAGACGCGATAAACGAGCTTTGTATACAATTTCACGCCGTGGGTGTGCTCCTGAAGCTTTTCGGCGACCACGACTGCTGTCTCTAGGACCGGATATGCGGCTCTCATATACGGCCTCCTTCGACACGCAGCCTTGATCATCTTTTTGATTATCTTCTCCATCTCCTTAACCTCGTCGGCGTTACCGAGGTCATCGTTGCCCGGAATAAGAACGCTCACAGCACCGGTAATCTCCGTGGCGTCTTGTACATCACATGCAGTGGCGCAACATGTGACGCTCTGCAAGCCCGACGGGTCGATCCTGCTTTGTGCACTATTTTCGACAAAGGCGTAAAGGTTCCTCCCTCCCCTCTCGACGATAGGATCCCTACTCAACCACCTTCCCATGGCGGGGCTGTAGGCACGGTATTCGTACAGCACCAGGCCCGTCGCGTCCTCCGTCCGCTTCGTGCTGAACCGGAACGGATTCGAACCT
Source organism: Limisphaera ngatamarikiensis (assembly GCF_011044775.1). NCBI lineage: Bacteria > Pseudomonadati > Verrucomicrobiota > Verrucomicrobiia > Limisphaerales > Limisphaeraceae > Limisphaera > Limisphaera ngatamarikiensis. Next base: position 6,038 of record NZ_JAAKYA010000041.1, read on the forward strand.
GCCGCGGCGCCCGTCAGCCGCAAGGGCTCCCCAAACGGCCCATACTCGTACCGCGCAGTCTCGGTACCGGTGCTCGCCGAGACCAGATTCCACACGTTCCCGTTGCCGTCGTACGTCACAAAGTGCACTGCCGCAGCAGGCCCACCGCTCAACCGCACCCATAACGAACGGCCCACACGGCTCGCTTCGTCCAGCGTGCCGCAACCTTCAAGGCCCCGCATGTAGCTGCGGAGGAGTGCGTCGTTCATCGCATTCCTGTTTTCAATGCAGCACCGACCACCCTACACAATCTTCAGGTGCTCTGCAGGCACCCACGTGCCGTTGGCGTGCAGCAAAAGCGTCTGACACATCATACTCCCCATTGGATCACAGGCCCATTAGACCCGACGCTACAAGGTTTAAGGCGCATCTGTTGTTATGCCCATACGGTCCCTGTCACATTCGTCACACACTGCTCACTGTTACCCCCCCCTGCCGGACAGCGCTCGTTCCGTTGCCCACCACTGGCGCTGGCCTAAAGTACTCATTGTTGCAGTACGCAGTAATACAATTCAGTCGCACCATATTCATTGCTGCTGCATGATCATCATCTCCGCATACCCACGTGCGCTCTGATTGGTGTGTTGGTTGACGTCGTTCGCAGCGTAATTGTGAACATCGTGCACAAGCGGATAATCATTCGCAGGCGCACCACAAACGGCCTGTGCTGGAGCAGCTCTGGCGTATGGAAAGCGTTCAATGCCATCCGGCAGGCGCCTGCTGGCGCGTCTCTCAAGCAGGCGGACAAGTGGGCTACGGCCTGGGCGCTGCTGGATCCCTTCACAGTTCTTGTACTAGACACACGACGAGGTTGGGTTATCCGCAGCCTACCTTCTTTGCCTTAATCTCAAGCTCGTGCTTCGTTCCGTCTGGATTCATCCAGAATACTTTTGCAGATGATGCTTTCTCTTTCGGCATCCCCAGTTCATTGAGATTGAAAGTAGTCACCGCTGGCTTCGTTCTCATGTCATATTTGGCCTCGATAATTATGCTTTCACCTTCCACTCTTAACTTGGGCACCACCGAACCAACCGACGCCGCGTTGCTGGGCGGGATGTAAAGCGTCATTTCCGGCCAGTCAATCCACACAATCGGATTCGTAGATAGATCACTAAGTGGCACGATTCCGGGCTTGCCGGCCGATCCGCTTAGGCAGCCGGTTGTTAGCACAGCCACCCACATTGCCGAAAACATGCACTTTGAAATGTTCATGGTGTGAAGGATGTTTTCTTGCCCTTCTTCAAACAGCTTCCGTCGAGCACCCATGTTGCAAACCGGCGACAGTTGTTTCGAATCGGAAACGAGTGCCAACCAGGATGTGGAGCAGCGTCAATGCTCGCCAGAATGTCAGCACACGTCGCACAGGCGCATGGCTTGCCTGCGGCAGGCCCCCATTTGATCTTGCCGGTTTTCTTTTGTTCGGTTTCCCACTGCCAGTAGATCGGAACACCTGCTTCCGCCGCCGGGTCTGGTCTTAACACGACATAACCGCGATTGGGCCAGAACCCCACCGACTTGCCATCGTAAACAATCCACTCGTGACCAGCGTTAATGCCGCAGCTGCTTATCGCCTTCGTGCGATTAACGACTACATTGCAGACCAAGCCGTAAAGATCGGTTTTGCCGACGGGGTCATTGTTAACCATTAGATAAGCCACGTTAATCACGGCGTAGACAATGTTGTGTTGGGCTGTCTCCACCGCATCCAAGTCGTCCTCCGGATCGAGCGTGTTAAGGTATTGCACGTCTTCTTTCGTGAAGGTGACATACTGTTTACCTTCAAATCCAACCTCCCCGACTGGATCCCTGGTCAACCACCTTCCCAGGGCGGGACTGTAGGCGCGATATTCGTACAGCACCAGGCCCGTGCCGTCCTCCGTCCGCTTCGTGCTGAACCGGGACGGATTCAACCCCGCCGCAGCGCCCGTCAGCCGCAAAGGCTCCCCAAACGGGCCATACTCGTACCGGGCAGTTTCGGTACCGGTGCTCGCCGAGACCAGGTTCCAGACGTTCCCGTTGCCGTCATACGTCACAAAGTGCACACCTAAAGCAGGGCCGGTGTTCAGGCGCACCCACAACAACCCGCCCACTCCACCCGCTCCGTCCAGGGTTTCCGAAACGTCCAATCCCCACACGTACGACCGCACCAGTGCACCGTTCGTCCCGTTCAGCTCCGCAATGTGCCGCCCAAACCACACAGGATCACTCACCAGCTTCAGATCCTCCACCACCTGCCACGTGCTGTTGGTCCAGACGTACCGC
>NZ_JAAKYA010000042.1:0-303 GCF_011044775.1 Limisphaera ngatamarikiensis
GGCGGTCAGCTGGCTGGACTGGTGGCACCAGTGGCAAGCGCGCTGGTGGCGGGCCGTGGCGGTGGAAGCGGCTGCGCCCTCCGGCTAGAGACTGGAGCCACGGCCCGAACCCCGCACGCGCCGACCGCCCCTGGCGGCCAGGGCGGAGCATGCCCGCATCTTGGAAAAAAACCACCCTGGCACGGCCCTGCGGCCCTTCCGGCGCCCGGGCGACCCCTCCCCGATGGGCTACAGAGCCCTCCCAGATCTCGTTTAGAGACTCCTCCGGTTCGAAAACATCGTTTTGCACCCCGCCCCAACGGC